>JANXXW010000233.1 GCA_025350425.1 Rhodospirillales bacterium | reverse complement strand
GCACGATCGACTTGCCGTTGAGCAGCTTGTCGACGATCTCAGCCTTGAGGTTTGCGGCCGTGATGAGCGTCGGCGTGAACAGTTGCGTCGGCGTGCCGAACAGGGTCGCGTCGAATTTGGGCGTCTCGCCGCTGAGCAGCTCGAACGCGACGTTGGCGGCCGCCGCCGCCACGATTTCGCTCGGCTTCGAGATGGTGTTGTACTGGTCGCCCGAAATAATCAGCTGGAGCCCGGCGATGGTCGCGTCATTGCCGGTGACCGGCGGGACGGGATTGAGGCCGGCCGCCTTGAACGCCGCGATAGCGCCTCCAGCGGTGCCATCATTGGCAGCGACAGTGCCCACGATCTTTTTGTTGAAGCGCGAGACTTGGCCGCTGGCCCATTGCTGGGCTTTGGCGGGCGCCCATTCCGGGGTGTCGTACTCGGCCAAGGTGGCGTAGCCGCCAGCCGCGAGACCCTCGTGAATACCCTTCTTGATCAGGCCCGCCGCCGCGTCCGTCGGCGAACCGTTGATCTCGAGCACTCCGACATCGGCAGTCGCCACATGCGTCGCCTTGAGGTGCTCGACGAGCGACTGGGCGATGGTCTTGCCGATCTGCTCGTTGTTGAACGATACGTAGTAATCCGCCGGGGTGGACGGCACCGGCCGATCATACGCGATCACCTTGATGCCCTGCCCCTGCGCCTGCTTGACCAGCGACGCGGCAGCGGCGGAGTCGACGGGGTCAAGGACGATGGCCTTGGCACCTTGCGAGATCACCGAGTTGAACTGCTGCTGCTGCCGCGAGACGTCGCCGTCCGCGTTCTGATACAGAACCTTGCAGGTGGGGCAGAGCTTCTTCATTTCGGCCACGAAGCCGGGATGATCGTGCTCCTCATAGCGGGTCGAGCTTTGGTCCGGCATCAGGAAGGCCACGGTTACGTTGGCAACGGTCGCGGCAGATGCTGGGGCTCCACCGAGCAGCGCACTCGCGGCAACGCCGGCCAAAGCCATCGTCCTGAAGCTGTACATCAATGAATCCTCTGTTTGTTTTCGCGGGTGGAGGCGTCGTCGTTCACCTCGGCCGTCGCCTGGCCGAGATAGAGAGTGCGGAAGGTCGAGGGCGGCATCGACTTCTGCGCCAGGAACTGGCGGTTGAAGTTGGACAGGTTGCTGAACCCGACCTCGAAACAGATGTCGGTGATGCGGCGCCGGCTGCCGAGCAGCAGCTCGCACGCGCGGCCGATCCGCAGCCGGTTCACGTAGCTGACGAAGTTCATGCCGGTGTGGCGCTGGAAGGCGCGCGAGAAAGCGCTCACGCTATAGCCGCTGAGTGCGGCGAGGTCGCTTTCGCGGAAGTCGTGGCTGAGATCCCGGCTGATATGCGCGAGCACATGGTTCAGCGGGTGCTCCATGTATTCGGACGAGTTGGGGCGATACCCGATGCTGGCCAAAGGGCGCCGGCCGCGATCGGCCTGCAGCACGCCCAACAATGCGAACAACAATTCGAGCCGGCGCGTGCCGGACGCGGCCAGCAACTCCTGCATGATGGGCCGGGCCGCAACGCCAGCCTTGGGCGTGAACTCGAGCCCGCGCCGTGCCGCAGCGAGGAGGCCGTCGAGAAAGACCAGCTCGGGGAATAATGAGGCGAGGCCCGTGGCGAACGTGCCGGTGAACTGCAACACCAGGCAACGCGTGGCGATCTCAGTGCCGGGCGGGATGTCGCTGATCCAATTGTGCGGCAGGTTCGGGCCGACCAGGACAAGGTTGCCTGGAGCGAAGGTGCCGATATGGTCACCGACGAACGCTCGGCCGGTCGTTTCCGTGATCAGATGGATCTCGTATTCGGGGTGGAAATGCCACCGCACGGTCCGGAAGGGATACCCGTGAGACCAGACCTTGAACGATCCTCCACGTGGAACATCGACCAGTTCGAGATCAGGCCCGGCGCTGCGCGCATCGCGCCCGGACGACTGCCTGTTGGGGCAATCCGGCATCGTTAGCTACAGACCGACGCAAAATACGCCATTGTCTCGGGCACGCTTATTCTCCCCTTGCCGCCGGTCCGTTCCGCTGTGTAGCGAGGCCGGTCTCTAGCTTTGGAATATTACGTTATAAGACGGCTCACGCGCTCACAACATCAAATAAGGTCACAAAGCCGATACTAAATTGCTGCAGGATTCGGGTGTCGCGCGCCCGATCAGTTGTGGTGTGTTACGGCGACGGGCCGTGCGATGCCCTGTTGGCAAGGCAATCGCACATGACCGGAATAGTCGATACCGTTATGACCGGACCCAGTCCGGTCGTTCACGACCTACCGAGACACCGTGGAACCAAGTCGCTAGTACACGAACCAAGCCCGTGCATAACGGTGATTTTTGGTCATCCGAAAGCGCCGGCCATCACCCTCCCATGCATGGAGGGGGATGCGATCGGACTAGCGCGGACTGAGCACCATGATCATCTGGCGGTTTTCCATGCGCGGCATCTGCTCCACCTTGGTGGTCGAGTCCATGTCGCCACGAATGCGTTCCAGCACCTTGATACCGATATCTTGGTGGGCCATCTCGCGACCACGAAACCGCAAGGTCACCTTCACCTTGTCGCCCTCCTCGATGAACGTCTTCATGGCGCGCATCTTCACCTGATAGTCGTTCTCGTCGATGTTCGGGCGCACCTTGATCTCCTTGATCTCGATGACCTTCTGCTTCTTTTTCGCCTCGTTGCGTTTCTTCTGCTGCTCGTACTTGAACTTGCCGAAGTCGAGGATTTTTACCACCGGCGGCTCGGCGTTCGGGCTGATCTCGAGCAGGTCGAGGCCGACGGCGTAGGCGCGCTGGACGGCTTCGCGGGCGGTCATCACGCCTTGCATCTCGCCATCCTGGTCGATCAGGCGAACCTGGGCGGAGCGGATGTCTTCGTTGACGCGGGGGCCGTCACGGCTCG
>JANXXW010000197.1 GCA_025350425.1 Rhodospirillales bacterium | reverse complement strand
AGCACGCCGGCAAGCCCGTCCAGCACCTGTTCCTCCGACGGCGCCGGCACGCGCCGTAGCAGATCGGTCGCCGCCATCAGCATTCCGGGCGTGCATATGCCGCACTGGGCTGCTCCGTGAAAAAGGAAGGCGCGCTGGAGGTCGTTCAACACGCCTTCGGGCGCCAGTCCTTCCACCGTCTCGACCCGGCGTCCCTCGACCTGGCCCAGCGGCACGAGGCAGGCGCACACCTGACGTTCGTCCAGCAGCACGGTGCATGCCCCGCAATCCCCGCCATTGCAGCCGACCTTGGTGCCGGTCAGCAGCAACTCGTCGCGCAGCACGTCGGAGAGCCTGCGCGCCGGGTTGGCGCTAGCGTGGGTCATGCGTCCGTTGAGGGTGAAACTGATCATGCCAGCGCCACCACCGCGCGTCGGGTGATTTCGACCGCCGCCATGCGCCGGTACGAGGCCGAGGCGCGGATATCGTCGATCGGGCCGAGTGGCGCGAAGTGCGCGGGATCGATGTCCGGCGCCGCCGCGAGTTGGCCGACGAGGGATGCTTCCAGATCTGGCAGCCGTTCGGCGCGCGCTCCGCAGGCGCCGATCGCCACCCGCGCGTCAGCGATGCGCCCGTCCTCGATCCCCGCCGTCACCGCCACCATCGCGATCGAGATCACCAGGTATTTGCGGGAGCCGAGCTTGAGGAAGGAACTGGACAACCTTTCCGAAAGCGGCACGCGGATGCCCAGCACCATCTCGTCCGGCCGTCGGGCCGTGCGTCGGGCGCCCATCACGAAAGCCTCGACCGGCAGCGTTCGCCGGCCCGCGAGGGACGCAAGTTCAACCTTCGCCTCGAGCGCCATCAGGCAGGGCACCCCGTCGGCGGCGGGACTTGCGTTGCAGAGATTGCCGACCAGCGTGCCGGCATTCTGTATTTGCGCCCCACCGACCTGGCGCGCGGCGCTCACCAGCGCGTCGAACGCGTGCGGCAATCCCGCCTCGATCAGGTCGCTCCAGGTAGCGCCACAGGGGATCCACCATTCGTCCTGGCGCCGCACGATGGTGCGCGAACCGGGAAGGGCGGTGATGTCGAGGATATCCTCGATGGGCGTGTGGCCCACGCGCGCCGGGAAATGGTCCGTTCCTCCCGCCAAGATGGTATGCGGACTGGCGGCCAGGGCCGCCAGCGCATCATCCAGTTGGTAGGGGCGAAGATAACCCATCGGCACTCCCGGTCATTCGTATACATACGATCAGACCGTGATGGGCTGGGTGTCAAGTAGGACGCGTTTAGAACGTTACGTTGGTGCGTAACCCGAGCACCGCGGCATCGCCCAGTCGCTTGGTCGGGTTCTTCGGGTTCGGAACGCCGCCATTGAGGTTGAAGACATACTGCGCCGAGGGCTGCACCTGCCACCATGGCGCGATCTGCGCTTGATACGTCAACTCCACGACCGTCTCGTGCCGACGAATTGGGTAGGTGCCCCCGGTCGAGTACCGCGTGTCCGCGTCCAGCTGAGCAGCTGTATCGCTGATCCGCGCGACGCCTAAGGCAATTCCGGCCACGTCGCTGTCCCGCCCCGGGAATACGCCTTTATAAGTTACGCCGCCGTCGACGTAGAAATTGATCAGGTTGCGGTCTCCCGGTCCCCCCATCACGCGGGCGAAAATGCCGAGACCCTGATCCTTTGTGTTCGCCTCGCGCACCAGCAACTGGTCCATCACCGCGTAGCCGCTCCAGCTGCCTCGCCGATTACGACCAAGCGCGGCGGTCCCGGTCGGATCGGCAAGGGAACCACCCGTCGCGTTGCGTCGCTGGTCGGCGAAGTTCTGCGAGTTGTACCATGCGCCAATTTTGTACGTGCCCGGCAGTCCTTCCGCCTTCTCATCCTGATTGGTTGCATATTGCGCCTCGACGATCGCGAATACGCCGTCCTGGGTCCGGAAGGCCGTGCCGGACGGGTCGCGGTCCTGTGCAATGCCGCGTCCTGGCCCGGCTGGGTCGCCGTTGAACACGCCCAACAGCAAAGCGAGATCGTCGCGTGGGGCATATTTCACACGAACGCCGGGCGTTGCCAGCGGATAGGCCGGCCCGCCGGATGGAAGGTCAACACTGGGGTAGGTTGACCAACCGAATGTGTGGTTCAGGAACAGGTTGCCATATTGGCTGATCATGAACTCCTGGTCGGCGCCGAGCTGGCCCACGCGGACTGCAAGCTTCTTGTCGAGGAACACCTGCTCGTACCAAAGCTCGAACAGCAGCGTCCCGCGCGGCGCTTCCAGGCTGCTCACAGTATTCAGGTTATTGTTCAGGTTGTTCTGGCTAAGGCCACGACCATGGATCTGATAGCCGCTCACGTTGAACGTGCCACCTTCCCAGCCGAACAGCTTCTGCGTATCGAGGCCCATACTGAATTCCGTGAGGCCCTCGTAGATAACCCCTCGTTTCGTGCCGCCGGTCGCGTTGCCGAACACCTCGCTTGCTTCCGAGAGACCGAAGCTGATGCCCCGCTCGGTCAACCGGCTCCGGAAGCCGCCCGGATCACCCAGCAGATTGGCCCGCTCCCACAAGCCCGCGTTGCCTCCCTCGGCAGGCTTGACTGCGGTTTCGCCACCAGGAGTCGATTGCCTCGTTTCGGGCGCGGCAGGTTGCACCTTGCTGGCTGGAGTGACGATCTGCGCGTCCGGGCTGGACGGCGTCTGCGCCCAGGTGGCGGCGGTCGGAATGACTGCGCCGGCGGCGAGCAATCCGATCTGCGCATAAAAAGTTACGTTGCTCATTCGCATAGCCATTTCCTCTGATTTCTCGACGTTAGTGTTCAAGGGCGAGTTGCACGACACGCACGACCACCAGACCGACCGCGATCAGCAGATATACGCGAAGTACGATCATCCAAAGCCGCTTGGCCGCGGTCAGCCGCACCGGTAGCAACTGGGTGAGTGGACGCATCCGCCATACCGGACGCAGAGCGCGATCGATGGCGGGCTCCATGTCCGGCTTCCGCACCGCGAATGTGACAATTGCGGCCACCAAAGCGAGGCCGCATCCGCTGCCAACGATCCAGAGAATCTGCTCACCGGTGATGTTGGGATACAGTACCGATGCGGTCAGCACGATAGACAGCATCACGAGGATTGCGATCACCGCACCGGTGAAGATGTTGGTCCATGCGCCGTTTACCCATGGACCTAGCACCGCGCGATCGTTGCACAACAGTAGCAGGAACACCGTAGCGGACGGTAGCAGCACGCCCGCCAAGGTCTGCACCGCTTCGGTGATGAGGCCGAGCGGAGAGCCGGGGATCAGCACCACTGCCGCGGCGGCGGCGACCAAACCACAATAGATCAGATAGAAGCCGCGTGCGTCACTCGCACCACGATGTAACGAATGTTTCAACGAGAGCACGTCGCCGAGCGCATAGGCGGTGGAGAGTGCCACGGCTGCGGCGCCGATGATGCTCGCGTCGATCAGCGCGACCGCGAACAACGTCGCGGGGAGTTGGCCGACATATTTCGCCAGCCCAACCGCGACGCCGCCGGCATCGGTGAATTGTCCCGATTCTGGCTTGTCCGCGAAGGTCGCGGCGCAGAACGCCATCATCGCCACCGCGCCCACGACCACCAACACGATGCCAAGCCAGAGATCGGCCTTCTCGTAGTTCATGAAGCGCGGGGTGATGCGCTTGTCGATGACGTAGGATTGCTGGAAAAATAACTGCCAGGGCGCCACGGTGGTGCCGACGATGGCGATGATCAGCAGCAGTACGTCGGATAGCCGGTCGGATATAGGCAAACGCGGAACGATGAGATCGCGCGCTATTTCACCGAGAGGCGGGTGCACCATCACCACGATGGGCACCAGCAACAGGCTGCCGAGGCACAGGACCAGAGCGAAACGCTCGAAACGGCGGAAATTGCCGGTGGTGACAGCCAGCATCGTCACCGCCGCCGCGATGATCACGCCCCACAGCTTCGGCAATCCGAGATAGTCGAGACCCAGGCTGACGCCGATGAATTCGGTGACGATGGTGAGCCCGTTCAGCACAAACAGGTCGATCACGCTGAATGCGCCCCAGAACTTGCCGAAGCGCTCCAATATAAGCCGGGCATGGCCCACGCCGGTGACGGCGCCGAGGCGCAGCACCATTTCCTGGTTGACGTAGAGCACCGGCACCAGCAGCAGCAGGGTCCAGAGCAATGCGGTGCCGTAGTTCTGCCCCGCCTGTGTGTAGGTCGCGAAGGCGCCGGCGTCGTTGTCGCCGACCATGACGATCAGCCCTGGACCAACGATGGCCGCCAGCGTGCGGAGCTTGCCGCGCAGCGTCGGACGCGGGCCGATGTCATCCTTGCGGATGGTGCCGAGGGCACCGTGGATGTCGCCGATATGGGCGCTGTCCAGAACCGCGTCTGGACGAGTAGGCAGATCGTTTAAAAGGGCGGCCATCGGGCGCCTCCTTTTGCTTAAGCTGGTTAATGCTCAAGCTCGGGAGGGCGTGGCCGTCCAGGCGTCAGCGCATCAGGTGCGCAAAGGCCTCGACGGGATCATGCACTCCCGAGCACGGGTCCAAACCCGAGACGCGATCAAGGCAGGCGTAAAACGCCTACTGTCGCCCTCTTCAGGTTGGCTGCTGGGTCGCGAGGTCATGCTTTCCTTACCTTGTTGCGGGTATCCAGCGATGGCCGGACAACGGAGTGCGACGAATATGCAAAGCCATACGGTCTCGCGTATCCGACAGAGTTAGCGCATAGACCGCCCCCCAGGATGGATCAACCCACAATGTTCGTGCGTCAGGCGTTCCTGGAATTGGTTGCTAGTCCGTTCGTACATACCCTGGCGGTTCTTGCCACGGCGTTCGCGCTCGGCACGCTGATCGGCTTCGAGCGGCAGTGGCGCCAACGCACCGCCGGCCTTCGCACCAATGTACTGGTGGCCTTGGGCGCTGCCGCCTTCTGCGACCTCGGCATGAGGCTGCTCGGCCCTGAGGGTGCAACGCGTATCGTCGCCTACGTGGTGTCCGGCATCGGCTTTCTCGGTGCCGGCGTGATCCTGAAGGACGGCACCAACATCCGTGGCCTGAACACGGCCGCGACGCTGTGGTGCTCGGCCGCGGTCGGTACCTTTGCGGGTAGCGGCCTGTTCGGGGAGGCGGTCGCGGTTGCGGCGTTCGTGCTGGCGGGCAACACGTTGCTTCGGCCGCTGGTGAACTGGGTCAATCGGCGCCCGATCAGTGCTGATATGACGGAAGCGCAATATCGAATCCACGTCGTCTGTCGCCCCGAGGCCGTGTCGGATGTGCGCGACCTGCTCGATGTGGAACTGTCGCGCGCCAGCTATCCCGTACGCGAGGTGGAGATGGTGTCCGACAACGATGGCCGCGTGGAGCTGGCCGCCGCCCTGGTGCCCACTACCGCTGATCCGGGGGAACTCGATGCCGTGGTGGCGGCGTTGGAGCGCTCGCCCCTCATTAACACCGCCACCTGGTCGGTCGGCACCACGGCCTAGGCTAAAGTGGCAACGCTCCTTGCCGGCCGCCGTCGCGGCCACCGGCGGCCGTCACGCGGATCTCGCCGTCGGCGAAGCGCACACGAAGTGCCGCGCCGGCGCGCACCGACGATGCCTGCGTGATCGGGGCGCCGCTCAAATCCGATATGCGCGCATAGCCGCGCGCCAGCACTGCGTCGGGCGACACGGATTCAAGTCTCCCGGCCAGCCCCGTCAGATGTGCCCTCGCCTCGCGCAGCGCCGCGCGCAACGGCGCGTCCGTCAAGCGATGTAACACCGGTGCTGCGACCGCCGCCCGCGCCGCCAGGGCCTGCCGCAATCCGCCGCGCAGTTGCGACGCCGCCATCGCGAACGCCGCGCCGCGCGACCGCACGAGGTTGGGCAGGGCCAGCCCGAGCCGGTTGGCTTCGTCGCGCATCCGCGTCCGCGCGGCTGCGAGCAGCGCGTGCGGGTCGGGCAGGCCGCGTTCCGCCCGATGCAGGGCTGCAATCCGTGCCGCCAACAGGTTCGGCACCGCCGTTTCCAGCCGGACGGCACGGTCGTCGAGGCGTTGCCGCGCGTTGCCGAGCAGCGCCGGAAGGTCGGGCAACCCACGTTCGGCCCGCTGCAACCGCATCCGCCGCTCCTGCGCCAGGCGGTCCAGTGCGCCGGCCAGCCGTGCCGCCTCCTGCGCGAGGTTCGCCGCGAGTTCCACGCGCGACGGCACAGCGAGTTCGGCCGCCGCGGTCGGGGTAGGCGCGCGGCGATCCGATACGAAATCGATCAGCGTGGTGTCGGTCTCATGCCCAACCGCCGAGATCACCGGAATGGTGCAGGCGGCGACGGCGCGCAGCACCACTTCCTCATTGAACGCCATTAGGTCTTCCAGGCTCCCGCCGCCACGCGCGACGATCAGCACGTCCGGCCGTGGCACGATGCCGCCCACCACCAACGCCTCGAAGCCGAGGATGGCCTGGGCGATCCGCATCGCGGCGCCCTCTCCCTGCACCGGCACGGGCCAAAGCAGGATACGGCGCGGAAAGCGGCGAGCGATGGTGGTGATGATGTCGCGGATCACGGCACCGCTCTCGGAGGTCACGACGCCGATGGTCTCGGGTAGTACCGGCAGCGCGCGCTTGCGGCCGGGCTCGAACAGGCCCTCGGTCGCGAGGCGCTGGCGCAGCATCTCGATGCGGGCCAGCAGCGCACCGGCGCCGGCGTATTCCATGCGCTCGATCACGAGTTGATAGGTCGAGCGCTCGCCATAGGAAGTGATGCGGCCCTGCGCGATCACCTCCACCCCGTTCTCGGGCACGAGACTCAACCGCCCGACGGAGGATTTCCACACGATCGCGGCGATCTTGCCGCCCTCATCCTTCAGGGACAGGTAGATGTGGCCCGAGGGGTAACGCTTCATATCAGTGATCTCGCCGCGCACCTGCACCCGCCCGAACGTGGTTTCGAGCGTCTGCTTCACTGCGCCCGAGATTTCCGAGACGGTGTATTCAGGGATGTTGCTCAGCGTGGCCGTGTCGTTCATGGCGACAGGGTATGCTAGAGCCGCGTCCGGTAGAAGTGGCGGGAGGCATAGATGCGGGTGTTGGTGGTCGGATCGGGTGGGCGCGAGCACGCGCTCTGCTGGGCACTGTCGGCATCGCCCTTGCTGACCAAGCTATGGTGCGCGCCGGGTAATCCAGGCACGGCGTCCTGTGCCGAGAACGTGGCCATCCCCGCGATGGATGTCGCCGCGCTGGTGCGGTTCGCTGGCGAGAACGCGGTCGATCTCGTGATGCCCGGACCGGAGGGGCCGCTTGCCGCTGGCCTCGCCGACGCTCTCGGGTTGGAGGGTATACGCTGCTGCGGTCCCTCCGCCGCCGCCGCGCGATTGGAGTCCAGCAAGAGCTTCACCAAGGAGATATGCGACGCGGCGGCGATCCCGACCGCGCTGTGGGAACGGTTCAGCGACCCGCACGCCGCCCGCGCCTTCGTCCGCAAGCGCGGCGCGCCCATCGTGATCAAGGCCGACGGGCTGGCCGACGGCAAGGGCGTGGTGGTTGCCACCAGCGTGGCCGAGGCGGAGGACGCCATCGCAGCGTTCATGGAGCACGGCCGCTTCGGTGCGTCCGGCAGTAATATCGTGATCGAGGAATGCCTGTTCGGCGACGAGATTTCATTCTTCGCATTGTGCGACGGCACCAGTGCCATCTCGCTCGGCGCCGCCCAGGACCACAAACGCGTGGGAGAGTGCGATACCGGCCCCAACACCGGCGGCATGGGCGCCTATTCGCCACCGGCTGCGTTCACTCCCGCGCTGGAACGCATTGCGATGGAACGCATCATCGCGCCCACACTGGCCGAGATGTCACGCCAGGGTATGCCGTTCCGGGGCATTCTGTTCGCCGGCCTGATGCTGACCGAGCAAGGCCCCAAGCTGATCGAGTTCAACGTCCGTTTCGGCGATCCCGAATGCCAGGTGCTGATGCTGCGGCTGCGCTCGGACCTGCTCGCCGCGCTGATAGCCGCCTGCGACGGCGAGTTGGCGCGGTTCGACCTGCAATGGAACCCAGGCGCGGCACTGGCCGTGGTGATGGCGGCGCGCGGGTATCCCGATGCACCCGAGACGGGTTCGGTGATTGGCGGCATCGCGGCGGCGGCGGCGGTTGTGGGCGCGCATTTATTCCAGGCCGGGACTAGTTTGCGGGACGGCACCATTGTCGCCGTTGGCGGGCGTGTGCTGTCGGTTTGCGGCACGGGACCGGATTTGCAGGTGGCGCACGACGCGGCTTACGCCGCCGTGGACGCATTGGACTGGCCGGGGGGCTTCTGCCGCCGCGATATCGGCGCGCGGGCGTTGGCTTGAGCCGCTTTCGCGGATTTGCGTCCCGAAGCCTCAAATTCTGCGGCGCGCTTTCTAGAAATTGCATTTAGTGCAAAATCGATGTCGGACAGCTTATCAGTAACAATTTCACCACCGGCAGCTTCACAAAAGTCAAACCTATGTTTCTTCAGCCTACCGTCGAATAAATCGTAGAGGCGACTAGCTCTTTTCATTTGGCAAGATGATTGGTCTGTTTCAGAACTCGAAGTTTTCTGAAATTACGAAATGTGCTCCAGGTCAAACTACAGAAATTAAGGGTTTATCGTTCTTCAGATCTGACTTCTCGGGCGCAGACCTCTGGGGCGAAATGCGGAGCGGTGGAGGTTGTCGCCGTGACGTAAGCACGCCTATCGTCGCGCTTCGTTCGAGGGATTTGGACATGCAGAACAGTGACGGCGTCTGGCACTACGTCGATGCCAAGAAGGATGTGTTTGAGGCATTGGCCGATCGGGTCTGGGGCATGCCCGAATTGTGTTACCTCGAACATCGCTCGGCCGCCGAACACGCGGCCGAACTCCAGGCACAAGGTTTCCGTACCACTATGGGGATCGCCGACATCCCTACCGCCATGATGGGTGAGGCAGGGGAGGGCGGTCCGGTAATCGCCATCCTCGGTGAATACGACGCGCTGCCCGGCTTGAGCCAGGAGGCCGGATTGGCCGAGCGCCGCGAGGTTGAGGCCGGCGGCAACGGGCATGGTTGCGGCCATAACCTGCTTGGCTCGGCCGCGATGCTGGCCGCCACCGCCGTGAAGGACTTCCTGGCCGAGAACAACCTGCCCGGCCGGGTGCGCTATTACGGCTGCCCGGCCGAGGAGGGCGGCGCCGCCAAAGCGTTCATGGCCCGCGCCGGCGCGTTCGACGACGTCGATGTAGCGATCACCTGGCATCCCGCCGCGTTCACGGCGGTGATGAAGGCGCGCAGCCTCGCCAATACGCGGATCGATTTCACATTTGTCGGCCGCGCCTCCCACGCGGCGGCGGCCCCCCATCTCGGACGCAGCGCACTCGATGCGGTCGAGTTGATGAACGTGGGCGTCAACTACATGCGCGAGCACATGCCGAGCGACGCGCGCATCCATTACGCCATGCTCGACGGCGGCGGCGTGGCACCGAACGTCGTGCAGGCTCGTGCCGTCGTGCGCTACTTGATCCGCGCGCCCGAACTGGCCGATCTCGGGCGGTTGATCGAACGCGTCCGCAAGGTCGCCGAAGGTGCCGCGCTGATGACGGAGACGGGCGTGACTACCGCCGTGGTCAGCGCGGTTTCCAACCTGCTGCCGAACGGGGTGCTGGAGCATACCCTGCAATCCAACCTCGACCGCCTGGGCGCGCCGGCCTTCGACGAAGCCGACCAGGCGTTCGCCCGGCAGATCCAGGCGACGCTACGGGACGAGGACATCGCCGCCGATTACAAGTTCATCGGCTTGCCGGTCCGTGACGGCCAGGTGCTGTGCGACGCGGTGGTGCCGTTGGAGAATGACGGCGGCAACGTGCTGGGCAGTACCGATGTCGGCGACGTGAGTTGGGTGGTGCCGACGGTCCAGGCCTGGGGCGCGGTCCATGCCATCGCCACGCCCGCGCATTCCTGGCAGCAGGTGGCGCAAGGCAAGGCGGGCACCGCGCATAAGGGCATGACCCACATCGCCAAGGCCATGGCCGGTGCCTGCATCGACCTGATGCGCGCGCCGGAACTGGTCGAGCGGGCGCGCGCGGAACATGCGGCGCGGGTGGCCAAGACGCCCTATGTCTGCCCGCTGCCAGCCGATGCCAAGCCGGCGTTGCGGATGTCGGAGAGGGTCTAGCGTTGCTCCCTATGTCTCCTGGGGGTGTTTTAGCGGCGGGCGTTGAAAAAAGCCTTCAGCAGCTCCGCCGCTTCTCGCTCGCGAACGCCGCCCACTATTTCGGGGCAGTGTCCCGCGCCTGGGGCGGCGAAGATGCGCGGCCCATGCTCGACGCCGCCGCCTTTCGGGTCGTAAGCGCCGAACACCAGGCGCCGGACCCGGAAGAAGCCGATCGCCGCCGCGCACATCGGGCAGGGCTCCAGGGTTACTACCAGATCGCACCCCGGCAGCCGCGTCGAGCCGAGCAGGCGGGCGGCCTCGCGCAGCGCCAGCATCTCGGCATGGGCGGTGGGGTCGTGCAGTTCCTCGCAGCGGTTGCCCGCCCACGCGATTGGCGTGCCGTCGGGGCCGACCACGACGGCTCCCACCGGCACCTCGCCACGCGCCGCCGCCGCGCGGGCCTCCCGCAATGCCAGCTCCATCATGGATGCTTCTTGCCTCCAACCGGCCGCCACCGCTAGCAACACCCGTATGACACACCCAATCCCGGTCGTCGGCGTGACGCTCGACTCCGAGCAGCCCGGCGGCTACTCGAAATATCCCTGGTACGCGCTGCGGCAAAACTACGCCGACGCCATCGCAGCGGCCGGTGGGCTGCCGATGGCTCTGTCGCATCACGCGGGGCTCGCGGACGCATACCTCGACCGAATCGACGCCCTGGTCGTCACCGGGGGCGCCTTCGACGTGGACCCCGCGCTGTATGGCGCTGCGGGGCAGCACGCCACCATCACTCTTAAGGAAGGCCGGACCATGGCCGAGATGGCGCTGGTGAAGGGCGCGCTCGCCCGCGACATGCCCGTGCTCGGCATCTGCGGCGGGCAGCAGCTTCTGGCCGTGGCCCTCGGCGGCACCCTCATCCAGCACATCCCCGACGCGGTGCCCGACGCGCTGGCGCACGAGCAACCCAATCCCCGCCACGAGGCCGGTCATGCCGTCTCGATAACACCCGGCAGCCGGCTGCGCGCGATCGTCGGCACGGACACCATGCGGGTGAACTCGGCCCATCACCAGGCAGTGGCGGACCCCGGCCCGTTCGCCACCATCGACGCCACCGCGCCTGACGGCGTGATCGAGGGCATCGAGGATGGCCGCTTCCGTTTCTGCATCGGCGTGCAGTGGCATCCCGAGTTCCACATCGATCCCGCCGATCACTGTATCTTCGATGCCCTCGTCGCGGCGTGCCGGACATGAGCGATACATCCGAGCCGCCTGATGCCGATGAGGGCGCCGAGCGGGGCGAACGCATTGCCAAGTGGCTATCTCGCGCCGGTGTCGCCAGCCGCCGCGATGCCGAGCGCATGCTGTCCGAGGGCCGCGTTAAACTGAACGATGCCGTCGTCACCCATCCCGCGACCTTCGTCTCCCCGGACGACCGCGTTGTGGTCAACGGCGCGGCAGTGAACGCGCCGCAGCGGACGCGTCTGTTCCGCTACCACAAGCCCGAAGGACTGATGACCACGCACAAGGACCCGCAAGGGCGCCCCACCGTGTTCGAGAAGCTCCCGAAACAACTACCCCGCGTGCTCAGCGTCGGGCGACTCGACC
This sequence comes from Rhodospirillales bacterium, assembly GCA_025350425.1. Taxonomy (GTDB): domain Bacteria; phylum Pseudomonadota; class Alphaproteobacteria; order Acetobacterales; family Acetobacteraceae; genus JANXTF01. The sequence continues at coordinate 820 of JANXXW010000197.1, read as the reverse complement.
TCAACTCGGAGGGGTTGTTGCTGTTGACCAACGACGGCGGCCTCGCCCGGCGGCTGGAGTTGCCGTCCAACGGCTGGATCCGGCGCTACCGCGTCCGCGTGTTCGGCAACCCGACGCCGGAGATGTTGGGAGGGTTGGCCAAGGGCGTCACGGTGGACGGCGTGAAGTATGGTCCGATCGAGGCCGGGCTGGACGCCAAGAAGGGCGATAATTGCTGGATCAGCGTGTCGCTCCGCGAGGGCCGCAACCGCGAGGTCCGGCGCGTCATGGCGCATCTCGGGCTGGAGGTGAGCCGTCTCATCCGCGTTTCATACGGCCCGTTCCAGCTTGGCACCCTGCCGCGTGGGGCCGTCGACGAAGTGCCGACCAAGGTGATGCGCGAGCAACTGCCCGCCGAGGGCTGAATGCGGATCGTCGCCGGTGCCTGGCGCGGTCGCGTGCTGACCGCGCCCAGGGGCGATACGACGCGCCCGACCTCGGAGCGGCTGCGCCAGGCGTTGTTCGACATGATCTGGCACGCCCCTTGGGCTGGCCGCGCCGCCATCGAGGGTGCCACGGTGCTCGACGCCTTCGCCGGCACCGGAGCGCTGGGCCTGGAGGCGCTGTCGCGTGGCGCCGCGCACGCCACGTTCATGGAGCGCGACCGCGCGGCACTCGCCTGCCTGCGGTCCAACGTCGATACCTGTGGCGCTGCTGCGAGCGTGCTGGCGGTCGACGCCACGCATCCGCCGCGCGGCCGGGTCTGCGCCCTGGTGTTCCTCGACCCGCCGTACGGACTTGGCCTGGTCCCTCTGGCCGTCGCGGCGCTGGACGCGGCCGG
>JANXXW010000146.1 GCA_025350425.1 Rhodospirillales bacterium | reverse complement strand
GTCCTGCGGGCCGGTGGACCCCATGCAGCCACCCAGGACGTTGGCGCAGATAACGAAGAAACGGTCTGTATCGATGGGCCGGCCTGGCCCCACGACCGTCTCCCACCAGCCGCCGCGGCCGGTGAGGGGGTGGGTTTCGGCAACATACTGGTCACTGGTGAGGGCGTGGCAGATCAGGATGGCGTTGGTTTTGTCTGCGTTCAGAGTGCCGTAGGTGCGGTAGGCGACGACGAGGCGGGCCAGATTGATGCCGCATTCCAACGCCAGCCCGTCCGCGAACGTGACATTGGCGTGGGCGATGTCGAGAGCGGGGCTATGATCCATCGTGACCTATCATATGTCCCGCGTGGGACCACGCCGCAACTGGAGCGCGTTCTTTGCATCGCCGGACGCATCCGCTATTGCAGCCTCCCACCTAGATATCGAGTGATGCAGAGCAGCCCGACTCTCAATGATATAGTTCCGGTTTCCAAGTCTCTGGCCGAATTGCGGGCCGAACTGGACGGGATCGATGACGCCGTACACGATCTGTTGATGCAGCGGGCCGGGGTGGTCGAGCAGGTCGGGCGCCTGGGGGCCAAGGGGCGCGTGGCGCTGCGACCGGGGCGGGAGGCGGCGATCATCCGCCGGTTGCTGGCCCGCCATCAGGGCGGATTGCCGCGCCGCGCGGTGGTGCGCATCTGGCGCGAATTGCTGACAGCCACCACAGCGATGCAGGGCGTGCATTCGGTGGCGGTGTGTGAGACCGAGCCGGGCAACCCGTATGTGCAATGCGCGCGAGAGCATTTTGGCGCGCTCGCGCCGTTGCGGGTGCATCGCAGTCCGGCGCAGGCAATCCACGAGGTCAGCGAGGGGCGCGTGACCGCCGCCGTGTTGCCGATGCCCGCCCAGGACGAGCCGCTGGGCGCTGCTTGGTGGATGGCACTGCTGCATCGCAGCGATCCGCGGATTCATGTCGTGGCAAGGCTGCCGTTCTGGGGCGCGCGGCCTGATGGAGCGCCGCGTGTCGAGGCGCTGGTGGTGACCACGATCCCACCGGACCCGAGTGCGCGCGACCGCTCTCTGATCGGGCTCGAACTGCCGCTGGAGATGAGCCGGGCGCGGCTGGCGGGCGTGCTGGCCAATGCCGGTTTCGTCCAGCGCGACACGCTGCTTCGTCGCGATCCGCAGGCCCTGGTGGCGCAGGCGTTGGTCGAGGTTGAGGGGCTGGTGGAGGACGACGATCCCCGGCTGGCCGGGTTGCTGGCCGAGGGGCTGCCGCTACCTGTGGTGGTGGGCGCCTATGCGGTTCCGTTAGAGGGAGATGGCGTATGAGTGGACCGAGGGCACGGCCCGAGATCATGTCGATCCACGCCTATGTGGCGGGCGACAGCAAGCTGCCCGGCGCGAACCGTGTGATCAAGCTGTCCAGCAACGAGGGCGCTTTCGGACCGCCGCCAAGCGCGGTGGCGGCGTACGCGGCGGTGGCGGCGGAGCAGCATCGCTATCCCGACGGTGGCTCGGGCGAGTTGCGGCGGGCGATCGGCGCCCGGTTCGGGATCGACCCGGAGCGCATCGTGTGTGGCACCGGGTCCGACGAGCTGATCGGGCATCTTTGCCACTGCTATGGCGGCCCGGGGACGGACATTCTCATGTCCATGCACGGCTTCACGATGTACCAGATGTCCGGCACCTACGCCGGCAGCCGTGTGCTGAAGGTGCCCGAGCGGGACCTTACGGCCAACGTGGACGCGTTGCTGGCGGCGGTTACCGAAGCCACGACCATCCTGTTCCTGGCCAACCCAAACAACCCGACCGGTACGCTGCTCCCTAACGCGGAAGTGGAACGGCTGCGTGCCGGATTGCCGGAGCGGGTGCTCCTGGTGCTGGACGCCGCCTACGCGGAGTACGTGGACAAGCCGGATTACGATGCCGGTATCCGGCTGGTGGACGCGGGCGAGAACACCGTGATGCTGCGGACCTTCAGCAAGGTGTTCGGTCTGGGCGGGATGCGGGTCGGTTGGGCCTATGCGCCGGCCGGCGTGGTTGACGTGCTGAACCGCGTGCGCGGGGTGTTCAACGTGAACCTCGGGGCGCAGGCGGCGGCGGTGGCGGCCCTGGCCGAGCCGGGGTGGGTGGAGAAGTCCCGCGCGCACAATCTGGAATGGCGCGAGAAGCTGGGAGCGGCCTTGCGGCGCGCGGGGATCGGCGTGCATCCGAGCGAGGGCAATTTCTTCCTCGCCGACTTCGATACGCCGGCGCGGGCCAATGCGGCGAACAATTTCCTGAAGTCGCGCGGGGTCATCGTGCGGGCAGTGGCGGGCTATGGATTGCCGCATTGCCTGCGGATCACGGTGGGCACTGCCGAGGAATGCGGGCTGGTGGCGGACGCGCTCGCGGCCTTCATGCAACAACAACCAAGCCTCGCGTCGGTTGATGCCTGAGCCGCTTTTTGAGCGGATAGCGCTGCTCGGGATCGGCCTGATCGGCAGCTCGGTGGCACGGATCGCGCGGGAGCACGGGCATCTCGCGCGTGAAGTGGTGGCCAACGCGCGGACGCAGGCGACGCTCGACCGTGTCGTTCATCTCGGCATCGCCGACCGGGTTGAATTGGACGTGGCACGGGCCGTCGAAGGCGCGGATTGCGTGATGCTGTGTGCTCCGGTGGGGGCCTACGCGGATCTGGCACTGGCAATCGCGCCGCATCTGGCGCCCGGTGCGATCCTGACGGATGTGGGCTCCACCAAGCAGTCGGTGATCCGTGATGTCGGGCCGCTGGTGCCGGCGGGCGTGCATTTCGTGCCGGCGCATCCGCTGGCGGGCACCGAGTATTCCGGCCCCGATGCCGGATTCACCACCTTGTTCGAGGGACGCTGGTGTTTGCTGACGCCACCGCCCGGCACTGATGCGATGGCGGTCGAGAAGGTCGCGGAGCTATGGCGCCGGTGCGGGTCGTTGATCGAGGTGATGGAACCGGCGCATCACGACCGGGTGCTGGCAATCGTCAGTCACCTGCCGCATCTGCTGGCGTTTACGATCTGCGGGACGGCGGACGATCTGGCGGATGAGAGTCGCCAGCAGGTGCTGAAGTTCGCGGCTTCGGGGTTCCGCGATTTCACCCGCATCGCGTCTTCGGACCCGACCATGTGGCGGGATGTGTTCCTGAACAACCGCGAGGCGTTGCTGGAAATGCTGGCACGGTTCACCGAGGACGCCCAGGCGATGGCCCGGGCGGTTCGTTGGGGGGACGGCGAGTATATCGAGGACAAGATCATGCGGGGCCGGGCAATCCGGCGCAGCCTGATCGAGCTGAAGCAGGCCTGACGCCTCCCTCGCGGATCCGCGCCAGCATCGGCTCGGGCGCGAGATCGAGGCGAATTAGGGTGGTTTCGCCGGCTACCCGACCCAGCCGATTACCGCGGGGTGGCTTCCTCCAGCGCCTGCCACACGCGCTGGGCGGAAGCGGGCATGTCGAGATGTGCCACGCCGCTCGGACGCAGCGCATCCATGATTGCGTTCATGGTGGTGGGAAGGGAACCGACCGTGCCCGCCTCACCCACGCCTTTCACGCCGAGTTGGTTGGTGGGGGAGGGCACCAGGATGGTCTGGATCGTCACGCGCTTGGCGAGATCTGCGTGCGGCATCGCGTAGTCCATGAAGCTGCCGCTCAGCATCTGGCCGTCCTCGTCGTAGAGGCAGATCTCGCCGAACACCTGGCCGAGACCCTGAAGCAGCCCGCCCCATATCTGGCCTTCCAGCAAGGTCTGGTTGAGGACCACGCCGCAATCGTCGATGGAGACGTAGCGGATCAGTTCG
>JANXXW010000141.1 GCA_025350425.1 Rhodospirillales bacterium | reverse complement strand
GAGAACATGTGCGGGTAGCGGCCGTACTGGTCCTCCCGCAAGCCCACCTTGGCCATCATCGCCCGCGCTGCCTCCCGCCGGTCGGCGACATTGCCGCGCGCGTTGATCGCCAGCGGTTCCTCCAGAATCGCGCCCACGGTTTTGCGCGGATTGAGCGAGCCGTAGGGGTTCTGGAACACCATCTGCACCGACAGCCGTTGCGCCCGCTTCGCCGCATCGCTCTCGGTGGATATGCCGTCGATCGACAGATCGCCGCTGGTCGGCGGCTCCAGCAGCGTGGCGATTCGCGCCAGGGTGGACTTGCCGCAGCCCGATTCGCCCACCACGGCCAGCGTCTCGCCCGCCCTCAGGTCGAACGAGACCCCGTCCACGGCCTTGACCACCCCGCGCCGCCCGAACAACCCGCCGCCCACGGGATAATGCCGCGTCACGTCGCGCGCCCGCATCAGGATTGTCACGACGGCACGCCTTGCGCGTCCAACGGCGTGTGGCAGCGGGCGCGACCGTCCGGTATCGGGGTCAACGCGGGCCGCTCGGCGAAGCACCGGTCGAACACGAAGCGGCAGCGCGGGCTGAACAGGCAGCCGGGTGGCCGGTCGTCGATGCCGGGCACCATGCCTGGAATGGTCGGCAGGCGGGCGTTGCCCATCGCCCGCTCCGGCAGCGCGTCGAGCAACGCCGCTGTGTAGGGGTGGCGAGGGGTGGCGAACAGGCCGTCCGTGGCCTGCTCCTCTACCATCTGCCCGGCGTACATCACCTGCACGCGCTGCGCCGTTTCGGCCACCACGCCCATGTCATGCGTGATGAGCACCAAGGCCATGCCGCGTTGGCGCTGGAGCGAGATCAACAGGTCGAGGATCTGCTTCTGGATGGTCACGTCCAGCGCCGTGGTCGGCTCATCCGCGATCAGCAGGCGCGGGTTGCAGGCGATGGCCATGGCGATCATCACGCGCTGGTTCATGCCGCCGGAAAGCTGGTGCGGGAACGCGCGCAGGCGGGTGGCGGGCGCAGGGATACCGACCTGGTCAAGCAATTCCACCACCCGGTCGCGCACGCGGGCGCGCGGAACCGCGTCGTGCGCGCGCTACGCCTCGGCGATCTGCCAGCCCACGGAGTAACAGGGGTTGAGCGAGGACATCGGTTCCTGGAACACCATCGCGATATCCTTGCCGATCAGCCGGCGCCGGCCCCGTGCGGACAAGCCCAGCAGGTCTGTGCCATCGAACCGCATGGTGTCGGCGGTGACGCGGCCGGGGAATGCGATCAGTCCCATGACGGCGAGCATCGACACGCTTTTGCCCGAGCCCGATTCGCCCACCACCGAGAGTATCTCGCCCTCGTTCAGCGTCATGTCCACGCCATCGACGGCGCGGAAGCGGCCGCGCGCGGTGGCGAACTCGACGGCCAGGTTGCGGATTTCCAGGAGCGCCATCAGCGTTTCAGCTTCGGGTCGAGCGCGTCCCGCAATCCGTCGCCCAGCAGGTTGAACGCCAGCACCGTCAGCAGGATCGACAGTCCGGGAAACGCCAGCACCCACCATGCCCGCTGGTAGTACTGCAACGCGCCGGCCAGCATGGTGCCCCATTCCGGTGTCGGCGGCTGGGCGCCCAGGCCGAGGAACCCGAGTGCGGCCGCATCCAGGATGGCGGTGGCGAACCCGAGCGAGACCGCCACGATCAGCGGCGCCAGGCAATTCGGCAGCACGGTGAGGAACATCAGCCGCAACGGCGAGGCCCCGGCGCAGCGCGTCGCGGTCACGTAATCCCGCGACAATTCCGACAGCGCCGAGGCGCGCGACAGCCGCGTGTAGCTGGGCAGCGTCACCACCACCACCGCCAGCATGGCGTTGAACAGCCCCGGCCCGAGGATGGCGACGATCACGATCGCCAGCAGCAGCGATGGGAACACCAGCAGGATGTCCATCACCCGCATGATGGTGATGTCCACGAGCCCGCCTGCGAACGCCGCCGTGAGCCCGAGCGTGGTGCCCACGACCAGCGAAAATGCGGCGACCGAGCCGCCGATGATGAGCGAGAGCCGCGCGCCGTGGATCAGGCGGGAGAGCATGTCGCGTCCGACATCGTCGGTGCCGAGCGGAAACGCGGCGTCACCGCCAGCGACCCACATGGGCGGCGCCAGGAAATGCGTGCGGAACTGCTCGATCGGCGAATACGGCGCGATGATATCCGCGAACACCGCGAGCACGATCAGCACAAGCATCACGATGAGACCGACCACCGCCCCCCGGTTCTCCGAGAAGCTGCGCCAGAACAGCCGCAGCGGCCCGGGCATTGCGCTGGTGACCACTGCGCTGGTGACCACTGCGCTCATCAGCGGCGTATCCGAGGGTTCAGGAACCCGTAGGTGAGATCGACGCCCAAATTCACCATGATCACCAAAATCGCCACCAGCAGCGTGCCGCTCTGCAACACCGGGTAGTCGCGACGCTGGATGCTCTCGATCAACCAGTGGCCGATACCGGGCCAGGAGAAGATTGTCTCGGTCAGGATCGCGCCACCCAGCAACGCGCTCACGGACAGCCCGAGCACGGTCACGATCGGGATCAGCGCGTTGCGGAGCGCATGCACGATCACCACCCGGCGTACCGCTAGCCCCTTGGCGCGGGCGGTGCGGATGTAATCCTCGTTCAGCACCTCCAGCATGGAGGACCGCGTCATCCGCGCGATGGTCGCCAGCGGTACGGTGCCGAGCACAATGGCAGGCAGGATGAGATGGCTCCATGCCGAGCGGCATGCGCCTGCATCGTCGGCGAACCAGCAATCGACGGTCATGAACCCGGACCACGGCTCGATAAAGAACGCATCGCTGATGCGGCCCGACACGGGTGTCCATCCGAGGAACACGGAGAACACGAGGATGACCATCAGCCCCCACCAGAAAATCGGCATGGAGGCTCCAGTGACGGACACGCCCATCAGCCCGTAATCGAACGCCGAACCGCGACGGACGGCGGCGATGACGCCGAGCGGCAGCCCGACCAGCGTCGCGAACAGCAGCGCGCAGACGGCGAGTTCCAGCGTGGCGGGAAACAGCGTGGTAAATTCGCGCCAAACACTCTCACGCGTGACGACGGAGCGGCCGAGGTCGCCATGCGCGAGCTGTACTTCGTAATCCACGAACTGCTTCCAAAGCGGCTGGTCGTAGCCGAATTCGTGCCGCAGTTGCGCCAGCCGCGCGGGTGCTATGCCACGCTCACCGACGCGTACCTCGATGGGATCGCCGGGAACAAGGTGGATCAACATGAAGCTGAGGAAGGTGACGCCGATGAACGTGGGAACGATCAACGATACCCGGCGGAAAAGGAAGCGGATCACTCCCCACTCCCCTCCGTTTGAGGGAGCGGCCGGGGAAGGGGCGGCCTAGCCCCTGATCGATCCCGTTTCACCCCTCTCCCGACCCCTCCCGCAAGGGGAGGGGGGAAGAAGGGCATCGACCTGGCTATTTCAGGTCTACGTCGTTGAACAGATGCCCACCCAACGGCGACATCACGTAGCCCGTCACTTCATTGCGGATCGGCTGGAACCCCACCGAATGCGCGATCAGGAAATACGGCGCCTGATCGTGCATCACCACCTGCGCCTGCTCGTACAGCTTGGCACGCTCAGCCTGGTCAACCGTCGCGGCAGCCTTGGTCACCGCGTCGTCGTAGTCCTTGTTGCACCACTTGGTCGCCGAGTTCGGCACTGCGGCGCAACTCGCCAGCGTCGCGAAGAAATTGTCCGGGTCGCCATTATCCCCGGTCCAGCCGAGTTGGGCCATCTGGTGGTCGCCCGCCTGCACGCGCTTGCGATACTCGCCCCACTCATAACTGACGATCTTCGCCTTGATGCCGACCTTGGCGAGATCGGACTGCATCAACTCGCCGATACGCCGCGCGTCCGGGTTGTACGGCCGTTGCACCGGCATCGCCCAGAGGTCGGTTTCAAAACCACCCGCCAGTCCCGCCTCCGCGAGCAGCTTCTTCGCCGCCTCGGGATCGTATTTGAAGTCCTCGACGTTGTTGTTGTAACTCCACATTGTCGGCGGAATCAGGTTTTTGGCCGGCTCGCCGCTGCCCAGATACACGGCTTCGAGGATGGCCTTCTTGTCGATCGCCATGTTGATCGCGCGCCGCACCCGCACATCGTCGAACGGCTTCTTCACGACGTTGAACGCGAGATAGCCGATGTTCAGGCCCGGCTGGGACAGCACGGTCAGGCTCGGATCGGCGCGCAGCGAGGGCAGGTCGGCGGGGTTGGGATACGCCGCCACCTGGCACTCGTTGGCCCGCAGCTTGGCCATCCGCACCGCGGCGTCCTTGGTGATGGAGAACACCAGCGTGTCGATCTTGGGCTTCGTTCCCCAGTAGCCCGCGAACGCGCGATACCGGATCGTCGCGTCCTTCTGGTATTGCACAAGCTCGAACGGCCCGGTGCCGATCGCGTCCTGGTCGATCAGCTCGGGCTTGCCCAGCTTGGTCAGCACGTCGGCGTATTCTTTCGACTGAACTGAGGCGAAGTCCATCGCCATGTCGGCCAGGAAAGGAGCGTTCGGCTGCGTCAGCGTGAACCGCACCGTGTAGTCATCGAGCTTCTCGATATTGGCGATCAGCTTCGGCATGTTCATGTCGGACCAGTAATCGTAGCCGCCGCCGGAGACCTTATGGTACGGGTTGGAGTCCTTCCACTGCCGCTCGAAGCTGAACATCACGTCGTCCGCGTTGAAACCGCGCGTCGGCTTGAAGTTCTTGTTGGATTGCCAGTTGGCGTTCTGGCGAAGATGGAAGGTGAACACGCGGCTGTCGGGCGAAACGTCCCACTTCTCGGCCAGACCGGGACTTATCTCGGTGGTGCCGTTCTTGAACTCGACCAGCCGGTTGTAGATCGGCCGGTTGGCATCGAAGGTGGTGCCGGTGGTGTTGATCATCGGATTGAAGTTCTCGGGCGAGCCTTCCGAGCAATAGACCAATGTCTTGGCCTGCGCGGTGGGAGCGTGTCCGGCGAGAAGTGCTGCGAGCGCGAGCGTCCCGGCGGTGGCGGACCAGTTGGTCATGGGCAGACAACTCCTTGGTTACGCAGATGTTGACACGCGCGCTTGGCGCGCGGAAGCCGCCCAAATGAAAACCGATACGATCTGTGGCACCCAAGCCGTCGCCGCCCTGTTCACCCGCCGTCCGGACGACGTGCTCCGTCTGTTCTACACCAAGGCGGCCCGCGAACAGGCCGGCCCGTTCTGCGCGATCGTGGCCGCTGCCCGCAAGCCCTACCGGATGCTGGACGCCGAGGAGATGGCCAAAGCCGCCGGCACCCAGCACCACGCCGGCATCGTCGCGGTCGCCAAGGCGCGCCATGTCGCCATCCTCGATACCGCAAATCCCCCCGTGGGCAAGCTGCTCCTGGTGCTAGACGGCATCGGCAACCCGCATAATCTCGGCGCCATCGCCCGCAGCGCCGCGTTCTTCGGCGTCAAGGCGCTGCTGATTGGCGAAGGCCCCGGCCACGCGCTGCCGTCCGACGCCGCCTATCGCACCGCCGAGGGTGGCCTGGAATACCTCGACCTCTACCGCACCCGCGACCTCCCTCGCGTGATCCGGGCATTGGAACCGCATTACCGCACTGTCGCCGCGACGCTGTCCCGCGACGCCGCCGCCTTGGCCGACTTGCCGCGCGACCGCCCGGTGGCGTTGGTGCTGGGCAACGAGGAGAACGGCATCTCGCCCGAAGTGGCCGAAGCCTGTCGCCGACAGGTGCGGATCGTCGGCCGCGGCCAAGTGCAAAGCCTGAACGTGGCCCAGGCGGCAGCGGTGCTGTTGGCAGGCCTCGGTGCCGGAAGCTAAGGGCTTTACCGGGTCGTGGATCATTGTGGGCCGGGGACATCGTCCGCCTGGGTCATCAGCCCCCGGCGCGATGCGGAAACCTGATGGTCCGGCCTGCGATCACTCGACCAGCAACGCCGCCCGATGCTCGGCATGTCCCGCCGGGTCCTCCAGCGCCGCCAGCCGCATCGCCGCCAGCAGCGCGAACCGGTGCAGCAGCGCGCGGCGGCGGCTGGGTGAGAGGCGATGTTCCGGCGCCTCGCGCAGCATCTCGGCGACAGGCGGGGCCGCGACGATCAGCCCGGTGTCGTCGGGCAGCAGCGTGAGCGGAAAATCGAGATCGACGGCGAAGTACAGCGCGTCGCAGAACTCGCGATACTCCGGCCACTTGCTGTCGCACAGGAAGTCCCGCGCCCCGGATTTCACCTCGATACAGGCGAAGCCGCCATCGGGCCGCAGCGCCAGGATATCGGCCCGGCGGTTATTCGGGAGCGGCATCTCGTGAATCACGGCCCAGCCGAGTTGCAGGCACAGCCGGGCGGTGGCGCGGCGCACGGCGGCGGTGCGTTCGGGAAAGCCCGGCTCGCCTGACGTGCCTTCAGCTATCGGGGTGTCCACCGGGATGCAGCGTGTCGATCGCCAATGCCAACGCGACGTCCTGCTCGCTCAGCCCGCCCGCATCGTGG
>JANXXW010000100.1 GCA_025350425.1 Rhodospirillales bacterium | reverse complement strand
ATCACCCAGGGTTTCACTGGGGCCCAGGGCACGTTCCATTCGGAGCAGGCAATCGCTTATGGCACCAAGGTCATGGGCGGAGTGACGCCTGGCAAGGGTGGAACCAAGCATCTCGATCTGCCGGTGTTCGACACTGTGATGGAAGCGATTGAACATACCCGCGCCAATGCGACCGCGATCTACGTGCCCCCGCCGTATGCGGCCGATGCTATTCTGGAGGCGATCGACGCTGGATTGCCGCTAATCGTATGCATCACCGAGGGCATCCCGGTGTTGGACATGGTGCGGGTGAAGCGCGCGCTGGAAGGCAGCCGGTCGCGTCTTATCGGGCCGAATTGCCCCGGCGTCATCACGCCCGACGCATGCAAGATCGGCATCATGCCCGGCCACATCCATCGCCGGGGCAAGGTCGGGATCGTGTCGCGTTCAGGCACCCTGACCTACGAGGCCGTCTCCCAGACTACGGCCGCCGGTCTCGGCCAGAGCACGTGCGTGGGAATTGGGGGCGATCCCGTGAAGGGGACCGATTTCATCGAGATTTTGGAGATGTTTCTGGCTGATCCCGAGACCCAGGCGATCATCATGATCGGCGAAATCGGCGGTCAAAGTGAAATAGATGCGGCGGAGTTCATCGCGCTAAACAGCGTGAAGAAGCCCACCGTTGGTTTCATTGCCGGTGCGACAGCTCCTCCGGGTCGGCGGATGGGCCATGCCGGTGCGGTGATCAGCGGCGGCAAGGACACAGCAGCGGCAAAGTTCGAAGCCATGCGCATGGCTGGTATCCATGTGGCGGAGAGTCCGGCCGCGCTCGGAAGCACCATGATAAAGGCTCTGAGAGGTTAGGTTTTCGTTCTTTTTCCGCCTTGGCTAAAGGCGGGGAATTGGGTGGGAAATTAAAGATACGTTGGGGGTTCCTCTCCCCCCAGACCCTCTCAAGAGGGGCAAGAATAGGGAATTTACGATGCCTGGCGTCGATCTGCTCGCCACCGCCTTCAGTGGCGCGAACGCGGCTTTCATCTCTGATCTCTATGCCAAGTGGGTCGCCAGCCCCGGTGCAGTCGATCCAAGCTTCGCGGATTTGTTCGAGGCCTTGAACGATGAAGCGCGATCGGTCCTGACCGATGCCTCCGGCGCCAGCTGGGCGCCACGCCGTTACGAGTTCGGTGATCCGGAACCGGTCGGCAAAGCGGACAAAAAGGCCGCGGTGGCTACGCTCACAACGGAGCAGATCAGGGCGGCGACGAAAGATTCGCTGCGGGCGTTGATGTTGATCCGGACTTATCGCGTGCGTGGCCATCTCGAGGCCCGACTGGACCCGCTCGCCCTGCAAGTTCCCAAGCCGCATCCTGAGCTTGACCCGCGCACCTATGGTTTCACCGACGCCGACCTCGACCGGTCGGTGTTCATCGACAACGTGTTGGGACGCGAGACGGCGACTGTGCGTGAAATTCTCGCGGTGTTGCGCGAGACCTATTGCGGGCCGGTCGGCGTCGAGTTCATGCACATCCAGGACCCTGAGCAGAAGGCATGGATTCAGTGTCGGGTCGAAGGCGCTCCCTGGACGCGTGCGTTCGATCCGCAGACCAAGAAGGAAATCCTGCAGCAGCTGGTCGAGGCGGAAGGGTTTGAGGCGTTTTGTCAGAAGCGCTACGTCACCACCAAGCGTTTTGGCCTCGAAGGTGGCGAATCAACGATCCCGGCGCTGCATGCGATCATTCGGACGGTGGCACGGGATGGGGTGAACGAGATCGCGATCGGCATGCCGCATCGTGGTCGGCTGAATACGTTGGTGAATATCGTGAAGAAGCCGTTTACGGCGGTTTTCAGCGAATTCGGCGGAGAAAGTTTCAAACCCGACGACGTCCAGGGCTCGGGCGACGTCAAATACCATCTCGGCACTTCGACCGACCTCGATGTGGACGGGCGTACCGTGCATTTGTCGCTGCAGCCCAACCCATCGCATCTTGAAGCGGTCGATCCCGTGGTCGTCGGGAAGGTGCGGGCGCGGCAGGATATGGCGGGAGATATCCGCACCCGCCGCTCGGTGATGGCGATCCTGATGCATGGTGACGCGGCGTTCGCGGGACAGGGATTAGTTTACGAACAGCTCGCGATGAGCCAGCTTATCGGCTACCGCACCGGCGGCACGGTGCATCTGATTGTCAACAACCAGATCGGCTTCACCACGGTGCCGGCGCACGCCTATTCGGGGCTGTATTGCACCGATGTTGCAAAGTCGATCCAGTCGCTCATCCTCCACGTGAACGGCGACAATCCCGAGGCCGTGGTCTGGTGTGCCCAGATGGCGGCAGAGTATCGCCAGAAATTCGCAGCCGACGTGGTGCTCGACATCGTTTGCTATCGGCGTCACGGGCACAACGAGACCGATGAGCCGGCATTCACCCAACCTACGATGTACCGCGCCATCAACGCGATGCAGACGACTCGTGAAAAATACGCAGCGAAGCTGGTGGGCGAGGGTGTCATAACGGCTGAGGCCGCACAGGCGCTTTGGGACGAATTCGCAGTCAAGCTGGAGGCTGCGTACAAGGGCGCCCAGTCCTACAAGGTGAACAAGGCGGATTGGCTGGAAGGGCATTGGAGCGGGATTGGCCAGCCTGAAAACGAGAGCGAGTGGACAGAGGACGCTACCGGCGTAGAGCCGGACATGCTCAAGACGGTGGGCCTGGCGCTCGCGACGGTGCCTGACGATTTTAAGGCCAACCCCAAGATCACCCGACAACTCAGCGCCAAGCGCGTGGCCATTGAGAGTGGAGAGGGGATCGACTGGTCAACCGGCGAGGCGCTCGCGTTTGGGTCGTTGCTGATGGATGGTCATCGGGTTCGGCTGTCCGGGGAGGACGTGCAGCGCGGCACGTTCAGCCAGCGTCATGCAGTGCTGGTCGATCAGGACAACCAGAACGAATACGTGCCACTGAACAACATCGCGCCCGACCAAAAGAAGATCGAGATCTACAACTCGTTGCTGTCCGAAGTCGGCGTGCTTGGCTTCGAATACGGCTACTCTCTCGCTGACCCTCGTACGCTGGTTTTGTGGGAGGCGCAGTTCGGTGACTTCGCCAACGGCGCGCAGGTTATCATCGACCAGTTTCTGGCCAGCGGCGAAACCAAGTGGCTGCGCATGAGCGGCCTCGTGATGCTGCTGCCGCATGGCTACGAGGGGCAGGGGCCGGAGCATTCGTCTGCCCGGCTGGAGCGCTACCTGCAGCTATGCGCCGAGCGGAACATGACGGTGGGTAACCTTACCACTCCGGCAAACTACTTCCATGCCCTGCGCCGTCAGCTCAAGCGGAACTTTCGCAAGCCCATGGTGCTCATGACACCGAAATCGCTTTTGCGGCACAAATTGGCAGTTTCCAATCTGGCTGAATTCGTAGCCGGTAGCGCGTTTCGCACCGTTATCGGTGAAGTCGACGTGATCGCTGCTGGCCCGCAGGTGAAACGCGTCGTGTTGTGCACCGGGAAAGTCTATTATGATCTGCTGGCAGAACGTCGCGAGCAAGGCGTGAACGACGTGGCTATCGTTCGCGTGGAGCAGTTGTATCCGTTCCCGATCATTTCCTTGCCCAGGGAACTGGCAAAATATCCGAATGCCGAGGTGATCTGGTGCCAGGAGGAACCTGAGAATATGGGTGCCTGGAACTTTGTCGATCGCCGGATTGAGCGCG
>JANXXW010000082.1 GCA_025350425.1 Rhodospirillales bacterium | reverse complement strand
GAGATGCGCCTCAAGCTGGAACTGGAAGGGATCAACGATCCCGACGTCGCTGCCCAGCGCGCGGCGGAGATCCGGGCGGAAATCAGCGTCAACCACGAGGTCGTCAAGGGCGCCGGCGGTCTGCTGGTGATCGGCACCGAGCGGCACGAGAGCCGGCGGATCGACAACCAGTTGCGTGGACGTTCAGGCCGCCAGGGCGATCCGGGCGGCTCAAGGTTCTTCCTGTCCCTGGAAGACGACCTGATGCGGATTTTCGGCTCCGACCGCATGGGCGGGATGCTGGCGCGGCTTGGCCTCAAGGACGGCGAGGCGATCGTGCATCCCTGGATCAACAAGGCTTTGGAGAAGGCGCAGAAGAAGGTCGAGGCGCGCAACTTCGACACACGCAAGAACGTGCTGAAATACGACGACGTCATGAATAACCAGCGGCGCGAAGTGTACTCGCAACGCAAGGAATACATGCGGGCGCCGGATGTGTCGCAATCGGTGGCCGATATGCGCGCCGAGGTGATCGAAACCATGGTGTCGCGGCGTATTCCCGAGAAGGCATTCGCCGAGCAGTGGGAATCCACTGAACTCGGCGAGGACATGCGCCGGGTGTTCGGGCTCGATCTACCGGTGGCGAGTTGGGCACGCGAGGAAGGCATCGATGAAACCGGTGTTCACGAGCGGATCGCGCACGCGGTGAATGTTTTCATGGCGTCAAAGGCGGCTAATTTCGGCCCTGACACGATGCGGTATGTCGAGAAGACCCTGCTGTTGCAGGTGCTGGATCAGGTGTGGAAGGAGCACTTGTTGGCGCTCGATCATCTGCGCCAGGGCATAGGCCTGCGTGCCTATGGCCAGCGGGATCCGCTGAACGAGTACAAGAGCGAGGCTTTCGCGTTGTTCAACGCGATGCTGGACGATTTGAAGGAGCGGGTGACCGGTCTTCTCGCGCGCGTGGAGTTGCAGACCGAGCAACCGCTGCCGCCACGGCCCGTGCCGGGCATGATCGAGAGTCACGCCGACGCCTCCATGCGAATGGACGCGCCAATATACGAGATGGTCGACGCCGAAGCCGGCCGCATGACGGCGATGCCGATGCGCGCCGACGCAGTGGACCCGAACGACCCGGCCACCTGGCACAACAGCTCGCGCAACGCGCTTTGTCCCTGCGGTTCGGGTAAAAAGTTCAAGCACTGCCACGGCCGGACAATGTAGTTTCTGCTCCCTCCCCCCTTTGAGAATGAGGGAGCAGAAAGTGCTGGACTACTTACTGCCCGCGACGACCCAACGCCGCGACATACCCGCGATTCCATGTCGGCGAGATCATCACCTCATTGACCACCACATGCGCCGGCAGGCACGCCACATAAAGGATGAGGTCGCCGACATCGCTGGGCCGCAACATGCTGGCCCGATCCTCAGCACTGACCGGGGCCGGGCGCTTATCCAGGATCGGCGTCTCCACCTCGCCCGGGAGCACGACGCAGGAGCGGATGCCGTTGACGCATTCCTGCATGTTGATGCTGTGGCTCATCGCGACCACACCGTGCTTGGCAGCCGTATAGCCGGCACCGCTGAGGCCGCCAATGAAGCGGCCCGCCACGGATGAGGTGTGGATCAGCAAGCCGTCTTGCTGCGCCCGCATCATCGGTAGGGCGGCGATGGTGCAATAAAAGGCACTGCATAGGTTGCCCTGGATCAGGGTGTCCACGCCAGCGGCCGTAAGGTTGGACCAATCCCGCTCCGGGATGTTCAGTCCGGCATTGGCAACCAGAATGTCGAGGCAGCCAAGTTCGGCCTTGATAAAGGCCGCAATTCCATCGACTTCGGCCGAAACGGTCATATCGCCGGGCTGAACCTGCGTGGGGCCGTCGATGCGGGCGGCGAGGTTGTCCAACGGCCCCCGCCGACGCCCGGTCAGCACGACCGTCGCCCCCTCGCCGGCCAACGCCAGCGCTGCCGCTTCGCCAATGCCGGTACCGGCGCCGGTGACCCACGCCACCTTGCCATTTAGACGCTTCATGTCGTTTCCTTTCCCTCAGTGAGCTTGGGCAGGAAACAGACATGAAAATCACCGGCATAGAAACCCTCCGCGCAGATGCGGGGTGGCGGTTGTTCTCATTCGTCAAAATTATGACGGATAGCGGGACTGTTGGCTGGTCCGAATACAACGAGAGCTTCGGCAGCCTCGGGCTGAGTCAGGTCATCGACGCTCTTTCCCCGCTGATCATCGGGCGCGATCCGCGCCGGGTGGAGCAGATCACCTCCACGTTGCACGTGATGACGCGCCAGTCGCGCGGTGGGCTCAACCAACAGGCGATCGCCGCGATCGAGAATGCCTGCCTCGACCTCAAGGGCAAGGATCTCGGCGTGCCCGTATGCGCCTTGTACGGCGGCCCGGTGCGCGAGCGCATTCCGGTTTATTGGTCCCACATGGGCACCTATCGCGTGCGCAACGCGGCTCACATGGGCACCCCGGCATTGCTGACGTACGACCAACTCGCCGAACACGCATCGGAAATCAGGGGGTTGGGGTTCAAGGCGCTCAAAACCAACATCATGCCGACCAGTGGCGGGAAGCTCACGCCGTTTTCTCCGGGCTTCGGGCGTTCGCCCGGATGGCCGGAGTTAAACTGGTCACCGTCGCTCCTGGCATCCACGCGCGATTGCCTGTCGGCAATCCGCGACGGGGCAGGTCCCGAGATGGGCGTGATGCTCGACGTCAACTTCCACTTCAAGACCGAGGGTTTCCGCCAGATCGCCGATGCCGTAGCACCGTTCGACCTGACCTGGCTCGAAATCGACACTCACGACGCGGCCTCCCTTGCGCTGATACGCAACAACGCGCCCTGCCCTGTCGCATCGTGTGAGACGTTGTGCGGGCGGCGGGACTTCAAACCGTTCTTCGAGGCTTATGCGATGGACGTGCCGATCATCGACGTGATCTGGAACGGGTTCGCCGAGAGCTTCAAGATTGCGGCGATGGCCGACGTGTACGAGATGAACGTGGCACCGCATAATTTCTACGGCCATCTCTGCACCGCGATCAGCGCCCATCTCTGCGCCGCCGTACCGAATTTCCGCATCATGGAGATCGATATCGACAGCGTGTCGTGGCGCGACGAGTTCGTGGTGACGCCTCCAGTCATTGAAAACGGCGAGCTGGTCTTGCCGACCGGCCCTGGTTGGGGCATCGACGTGAACGAGAAGGCTGTGCGCCAGAGAGCGCCAAAAAACTGAAGGGAAGCAAAATGGCTAAGTTCAAGATAGTGACGCCTATGGGCGCCAGCTTCACTGTCGCGGGCGGCGGCTACGATCACGAGATGGAGGCGCTGGAGGGCATGGACGCCGAGATCGTCGAATGTCCGGCGACCGAGGAGGGCTTCATCGCCGGCGTCCAGGACGCCGACGCGATCTACGCCAAGGCGATGACATTCAACAAGGCAATGATCGACGCCCTGCCGGCCAAGTGCAGAGGCATCGTTCTGGGTACGGTCGGCGTGGATTACATCGATGTCACCGCCGCCACAATGCGCGGCATCCCGGTGACCAACTGCCCCGACACCTTCATCGAGGAGGTGGCCGACCACGCCATGGCGCTGCTGCTGGCCGGCCAACGCCGCCTGATTGAGCAAGACCGCATGGTGCGCGAGGGGCGCTGGCGGGACGGACGACCGCAACTGCTGGAAGTGCCGCGCCTCATGGGTTCGGTGCTCGGCTTCATCTCGTTCGGCCGCGTCGCGCGAATGACGGCGCTGCGGGCTAAGGCATTCGGCTTGCGGCTGCTGGCCTACGACCCGTTCATCGACGAGACGCTGATCCGCCAGTTCGGCGCAGAACCGGTGACGTTCGAGGAATTGCTGAAAACCTCCGACTACGTTTCGATGCACGCGCCAGCGACCCCGGAGGCAAAGGGCCTGATGACGGCCAAGCATTTCCGCATGATGAAAAAAACCGCATGGTTCATCAACACCGGTCGCGGCCACACCGTGGACGAGCCTGCCCTGATCGAGGCATTGCAACAAAAATGGATTGCGGGCGCGTCGCTCGACGTGTTCGAGGTGGAGCCGCCGCGCCAGGACAACCCGCTGCTACAAATGCCGCACGTCATCCTGAGCCCACACAACGCCTCAGCCTCTTCCCGCTTCGACCCCGCGCGCAAGCGCCGCGTGGGGCGGGAATTGTCGCTCGTGCTGGGAGGCAAGTGGCCGATGAGCTGCGTGAACCCGACAGTACTGGCGAACTCGGCGCTGCGGCGCTGGCAGCCCTACTCGATGGAACGCGGCCCGAACAGCTAGGAACGTCGCCATGAGACTGATGAGCTTTCGCGGCACCGACGGTGTCGCGAGTTGGGGTGTCGTGGATGGCGATGCCGTCCGTGACCTCCGTGCTCGCGCGCCGTCGCTGCGCGACGCCTTGGCCCAAGGCGTCTCGTTTGACACGACCGGGACCAAAAGCCTGAAGCTTGCGGATATCACTTTCCTGCCGCCGATCACGGACCCCGATAAAATCATCTGCATTGGGCTGAACTATCTCTCGCACATCCTGGAAGGCGGCCGGGAACCTCCCACCAAGCCGACGATCTTCACGCGCTGGGCCAATACCCAGGTGGGCCATGGCGAACCCATGATCTGCCCGGACGTGTCCGAAACGTTCGATTTCGAGGGCGAGTTGGCGGTGGTCATCGGCAAGCCGTGCCGCCACGTGTCTGCGGTCGACGGCGCTCGGGTTATTGCCGGATACAGTTGCTACAACGATGGATCGGTGCGGGAGTGGCAGCGCCATAGCGGCCAGTTCACGCCGGGCAAGAACTTCCCTGGAACTGGCGGCTTCGGCCCGTGGATCGTGACACCGGACGAGATGGGCGATCTGCCGGCAGCAAGCCTGGTTACCCGTCTCAACGGAGAGGAAGTGCAGCGTGCGGCGCTGGACGATCTCGTGTTCGATGTGCCCGCGCTGATTGCCTACTGCTCGACGTTCACCATCCTTGAGCCCGGCGACGTCATTATCACCGGCACCACGGGCGGCGTTGGAGCGTACCGGAACCCACCCCTGTGGATGAAGGCCGGGGACACGGTGGAGGTGGAGATCACCGGCATTGGCGTGTTGCGCAATCCGATCGCCCAGGAGTCGAGTGTCAGGCGGCCCTGAGCCGCGTCAGGAACCCGCTCACCTGTGCTCTGAGGTCGCTGACCTGTCCGGCTAGGCTGCGCGCCGCCACGACCATGCGCTGCGAGACGTTCCCGGTTTCGGAGGCGGAAATGTTCACGCTGGCGATGGTGGCGGAAACGTCGCGCGTAGCTTTGGCGGCTTGCTGCACGTTGCGGGCGATCTCCTCCGTGGTGACGCCCTGCCCCTCCACAGCAGCGGCGATGGCGGCTGCCACCTCGTTCAGGCGGTCGATCGTGGTCGCCACGCTGCCGATGGCATTGGCGACCTCGGTTGTCGCGTTCTGCACCGCCCCGATACGGGACGTGATCTCCTCCGTGGCACGCGCAGTTTGGGCGGCGAGTGTCTTGACCTCGGCGGCGACTACGGCGAAGCCCTTGCCTGCCGCCCCGGCCCGCGCGGCCTCGATCGTGGCGTTCAGGGCCAGCAGGTTGGTTTGGCCGGCGATAGCGCTGATCAGATTTACGACGTCGCCGATCTTGCGGACGTCCGAAACGAGGCTCTCCACCACTTTCGTGGCGCCCTTCGCCTGACCCGTGGCCGTGGCCGTCGCGTCGCTGGAACGGCCTACCTGTTCACCTATTTCACGGATGGAGGCAGTTACCTGGCGCGTGGCAATCGCGACGTTCTGCACGTTGCTGGTGGCTTCCTCGGAAGCGGTCGCCACGGTTAGCGAACAGCGACAGGTATGTTCGGCAGCTGCGTTCATCGCGCCGGCATCCTGCTCCAGCCGTGTCGCTGCTGCGGCGACGTGATTTACCACCGCCATCACCTCGGCCTCGAAGCTGCGGGCTACCGCATCGGTCTCGGATCGGCGCCCCGCCTCGGCGACCTTGGTTTCCGTGATATCCACGAGAAACCCACAGGCGCGGCGGGCGACACCGGACTCGTACCGCGCGACGACGCCGGTCGCCCGAAACCAACGATAGGTCTCGTTCCTGTCCCTCAGGCGATAGACGATACCGTGCCCATGCCCTGGCCGGGAAACCTTGGCTGGCTCGTTCAGTGCCGCACGAAACAGGCCCAATGCGACGGAGGCGTCCTCCGGGTGTATCCGGTCGGACCACGATCGCATCGCGTTCGGAAACTCAGCCTCGGACGTGAAACCGCACAGGCGGCGAAACTCGGGTGACCAGGTCCAACGTGATTTCGGACTCGCCGGATCACCCTCGTGCAGGATCACGTCCCAAAGGCCGACGCCTGATCTGACCGTCAATATGTCAAGCCACTCGGCTTTCTCCACCAGTGCGAGGCCGCGTCGTCTCGATAACCACATAGCCGGCTCACCTTGCGAACACTGGTGCCAGCATGGCCAAAAAGCTTCACCAAAGGGTTTACGTGAGCGAAGGAAGATCGAGTCCCTTCTCCCGCGCGCAATCGACCGCGTCGACGTAGCCAGCATCCGCGTGGCGCATCACCCCGGTCGCGGGGTCGTTCCACAGCACGCGAGCCAGCCTCCGTGCCGCTTCCGGCGTGCCGTCCGCCACGATCACCATGCCTGCGTGCTGGGAATAGCCGATGCCGACACCTCCGCCATGGTGCAGGGACACCCAGGTCGCGCCGCTCGCGGTGTTCAGCAGCGCGTTCAGCAACGGCCAGTCCGACACCGCGTCCGACCCATCGAGCATGGCTTCGGTCTCGCGGTTCGGGCTGGCGACGGAGCCGCTGTCCAGGTGGTCGCGTCCGATCACAATGGGCGCCTTCAACTCGCCGGACGCGACCATCTCATTGAAGGCGAGCCCCAGGCGGTCGCGCTGGCCCAGGCCGACCCAGCAGATACGCGCAGGCAGGCCTTGGAAACGGATGCGGGCGCGTGCCATGTCGAGCCAGTTGTGCAGATGCGGGTCGTCGGGGATCAACTCCTTGACCTTCGCATCGGTGCGATAGATGTCCTCGGGATCGCCCGACAGCGCCGCCCAGCGAAACGGGCCGATACCTCGGCTGAACATCGGACGAATATAGGCGGGCACGAAGCCGGGGAAGTCGAATGCATCCTCGAGTCCCTCCTCGCGTGCCATCTGGCGAATGTTGTTGCCATAATCGAGGGTAGGAATGCCCGCCCGATGAAAGTCGAGCATCGCCTGGACATGGATGCGCATGGACTGGCGTGCCGCGCGGGTGACACCGGCCGGATCGCTCGTGCGCCGCTGCTCCCACTCGTGTGGTGTCCATCCAGCCGGAAGGTAGCCGTTGAGCGGGTCGTGTGCGGAGGTCTGGTCGGTCACCACGTCGGGCCGCACGCCGCGTCGCACGAGTTCGGGGAAAACCTCGGCTGCGTTTCCGAGCAGGCCAACCGAAACAGGCGTTCGTGCATCGCGCACCCATGCCAGGGCGGTATCGAGGTCATCCGTTTGCCGGTCCAGATACCCGGTGCGAAGCCGCATCTCGATACGGCTCGGCTGGCATTCCACCGCCAGCATCGAGGCGCCGGCCATGCTAGCGGCCAATGGCTGCGCGCCACCCATGCCCCCCAGCCCGCCGGTGAGTATCCAGCGTCCGGCGAGGCTGCCCCCGTAATGCCGTCGGCCGACCTCGCAGAACGTCTCATAGGTGCCCTGCACGATCCCCTGGCTACCGATGTAGATCCAGGAACCGGCGGTCATCTGGCCATACATCATGAGGCCCAGCCGATCGAGTTCGTGGAACTTCTCCCAGGTCGCCCAGTGCGGCACCAGGTTCGAGTTGGCGATCAGCACGCGCGGCGCGTCCGCATGGGTCCGGAACACGCCGACCGGCTTGCCGGACTGGATGAGCAGCGTCTCTTCCGGCCCAAGCCGGCGAAGCGCCTCAACGATGCGATCGTACGCCTCCCAGTTGCGCGCGGCCCGCCCGATACCCCCATATACCACCAGCTCCTGCGGTCGTTCGGCGACTTCCTCATCAAGGTTGTTCATCAGCATCCGCATCGCCGCCTCCGCGCCCCAGGTCCGGCATGTCATTTCCAAGCCGCGTGGGGCACGAATGGTGCGTTGGTTGTCGAGACGGTCGGTCATGGGCGGCCTTTAAGTGTTGGCGGAGTTTGTGCATGGCGTGGCGTGTCGAACAAGGAAGAGCGCGGCCGCGACCACGCTTGCGGCAGCAGGCCGCCGCTTGCCTGGCCCCCGGATTCCTACCGGGCGGCCGTCGCATCTATGCGATCGGCGACGTAGATGGCTGCTTGGTCCAGCTGGTTCGGATGCACGCGACCATCGCGGCGCATCTCGCGGCGAACCCGGTCGGGATCGTCGAACTGGTGCATCTCGGCGACTACGTGGATCGCGGGCCGGACAGCGCGGGTGTGGTGGCCCTGCTGTCGAAAGGCTCACCTGTGGCGGGCACGGAGTCGGTCTGCCTCATGGGAAACCACGAACGCACGATGCTGGACGCGCTGGAGGGAGACGGAGCGGCGGCGACGGACTGGTTGTTCAACGGTGGCCACCAGGCGCTGGCGAGTTGGGGCATCGACCCCGCATCACCACGCGCGAGCTGGCGAGGCGCCATGCCCCCGACCGACCTTGCGTGGCTGAACGGGCTGGCACTCTCGTATCGGGCCGGCGACTATCTGTTCGTCCATGCCGGCGTGCGGCCGGGCGTGAGCCTGGAGCGGCAGACATCGGACGATCTGGTCCGTATCCGCCAGGTGTTCCTCGACTCGGAATCCGACTTCGGCGCGATCGTGGTGCATGGCCATACGGTGAAGTGGCAGCCGGTAATCCGGCCCAACCGTATCGGCATCGACACCGGCGCGGTGTTCGGCGGCGCGTTGACGTGCGTGGCGCTGGAAGGCGATACGATGGAGTTTCTGCAGATCGAGGGACAGATTTGAGCCATGTGTGAGGCATGTCGCCTATCGCGGAGAGCATTCTTGGCCGGAACTGCCCTGGTTGCCACATCGCGATCCACCCACGCTGAGGGCACCCGCCCGATCGAACCCAGTCTGCGGCTGCCGGCGAGCCAAGCGGCACCCAGGGTCGCGCTGACCCTGGATTGCTGTCCAGGAGCATTCGATACGCGGATCGCCTACGCCCTGGTCGATCTCGGCGTGCCGGCGACGCTTTTCCTGACCGGTATCTGGATGGCGCAGAACCGTGCTGGCCTCGCGTTCGTAAAGGCGCATCCAGACCTGTTCGAGATCGAGAATCATGGTGCGCGCCATCTGGCTCCGGTGCTGGACGATAAGCAGATCTTCGGCATCAGCCCGGTAGGCGATCTCGCCACATTGCGGCAAGAGGTCGAGGGGGGTTCGGCGGCGATACGGTCCGCCATCGGCCTGAGCCCCACTTGGTATCGCGGCGCTACCGGTTTCTACAGCCGGGCAGCCATTCCACCGATCGAGGCCATGGGCTTCAGGATCGCGGGATATTCGCTCAATGCCGACCTAGGGGCATCGCTTGGCGCGGCACAGGTGGCCGATCGCATCGCAGGGGCGCGGGATGGCGACGTGATCGTGGCTCACCTCAACCAGCCCCGGCGTGCCAGCGGGGCTGGCGTAGTGGAGGGTGTGAGACGCTTGCAGGCCAAGGGCGTGCAATTCGTGCGGCTGCCAACCAAGCCAGCGGGCAGCCCGGCATGACCACCGAGGAGCCGCTGGATCTCTGCCTATCCGGAGAAATATCGCCCGAGGTGGCACTCGCCCGGATGCTGCTTCTGGGCGCCACTCCCGACGTTATTTCGGCGATAGTACGACGACGCGGGCTTAAGGGAGAGGCGTGGCGGGGATTGCCGGAACTGCTGTCCTCCAAACGATCGGCCCTTACCCGGTTGGCGGCCGAAGTCGCGGGCGGTGTCAGTGACCACGCCACCCTGAGCGATTCCGAAGGCGGCACCGCCGCGATCGCGGCCTTCTTCGACCGTGCGGTCGCGCACTCGCCTGAGGCGAGTGTTGCACTCTACTCCTTGGCGGACCCGGTTATCCTCGCTGCTGCGACGGAGGAGATCGTGACATGGCTCCGGGCCAGAAATTTGCTCGGCGGCGATGTGCTTGATCTCGGATGCGGAATCGGACGGATTGCGGCTCGGCTTGCGACTGAGTGCCGATCAATATTCGGGCTGGATGTGTCGGAGGGAATGATCGCCGAAGCAACGCGGCGGCACGGATCGCTGACCAATGTACGGTTTGCCCACACAAGCGGCAGAAACCTGGACGCGGTGATCCCGGGCAGCATCGACCTCGTGCTCGCGGTCGATAGCTTCCCCTACATCGTGCAAATCGGCGACACCATTGCCCAGGCGCATATCGTCGGTGCCGCACGGTCACTCAAGCCCGATGGAAGCCTGGTTATCCTCAACGTCTCATACCGCGGCGATGATGGACAGGACGTGTCTGATATCACGCGGTGGGCGAAGATAGCCGGTCTGGTTATGGTCGAAGCGGCGACGCGCCCCTACGCGTTATGGGACGGCGCCGCCTATCGATTGGAACCAACTGCTTACTGACGGTAAGCGTTTACGTTTGCGTTAGTGGTATATCCCCCCGAGCTAGTCCCGTATGAACGCGGATCAGAGCCATTGAAGGGTTTCGGCTGTTGATAATTCGAAATCGGCGGCTGATAGTTGGGTGCTGGCTCATACGCACGGTCACTCTCGGCAATTTTCCGCTTCGCAGCTGCATTCGCATTCGCACGACCTACGACGCAACCAGCGCTGGCTCCCAGCAGGCCGTGTCCGGCGAGATGGCCGGCCAAGCCACCAAGGATCGCGCCCTTTATGCAACCGGCGGCATCTGCGGGCTGTGCCAATGAGGCACCCGTAATCACAATCGCCAACGCCATTGAACTCTGTAGAAAACGCATTTTTAACCCCCCGTGGTTATGACGCGGAAACGTAGGAGACGGTATTAAGTTCGGTGTCATGCGAATTTGGCGCGCCCTACTGGACTCGAACCAGTGACCGACAGCTTAGAAGGCTGTTGCTCTATCCATCTGAGCTAAGGGCGCAGCTTGTCAGTGGGTCCAGTTGTCAGTGCGGCCGAACTTGAAATTGTCGGCATAGGCTTTGGGCTTAATCTTTCGCTCGTGCGGCAATTCGACCTCGACGGTAAGGCCGGCCGTCTCGGCGTAAGACCGGGCTTCCTCGACGGTATCGAAACGCAGACGAACTTGTGCCTGGGTGTCACGGCTGCCGATCCAGCCCATCAGCGGATCTGGAAGGCGTTGGTCAGAGGGCTCGAAATCAAGCACCCACTCAAGCGTGCCGGCGGTGCCGGATTGCATCGCTGTCTTGGGTTGCCGATAAATTCGTGCCCGGTTGGCCAAGGCTCGCTCCTGTGTGTGTCATCGATCGGGGCGGCCGGACTCGAACCGGCGGCCTCCTGTACCCAAAACAGGCGCGCTACCAGGCTGCGCCACGCCCCGAAAGCCGATAGATGGGCCATGTATGGATGTTTTCCATACCGGTCAACGCCGCCGTTCAATCCGCCCCCGTCGCGCGATCATCCGGCGTTGCCGAACACCCGTTGCAACACCTTGTCGCCGACACGGATGTCCAACTTCTCGGCGGTCCCGGCGGCGATCTCCAGCGTCGCGCGCACCGGGCCGCCGCTGGAGATGATGGCAAGGCTTTGCGGGACGGCGTTTTCGGCGATGTGCTTCACGGTGCCGTCGGGGCCGATGAACAGCATGTCGAGCGGAGCCAGAGTGTTACGCATCCACATGTCGGATTGGCGTGCGGTGCCCCAGTCGAACAGCATCCCACCATCGGCGGGCACGGTAGGGCGGAACATCTCGCCTACGGTCTGTTGCTCCTGGGTGGTCGCCATCTCGACGTTGAAGTCGTGGCGCTTGCCGTCGTGGGTGACGACGACGAGCTTTTCCTTAGGCAGTTCGGGCTGCGCCGTGGTCTGCGCGGACGCGGCGAATGGGATCAGGGCCAAGGCGGCAACGAGAGTGCGGCGGTTCATACAGGGATGGTCTCCATCAAGGCCAGATCGGCCAAACGTTTGACTTCGTCGCGCACCGGACCGTCGCGGGCGGTATCGCGCAGGGTCGTGAACCAGTGCTCCGGCGGATTGCGGCCGGCTGCGCGGTTGTAGGTCAGGGCACGAAGCACCGCTTCGGCCGCCGGCGTTGTACGGTCGGGAATGGGAAAATCATTCAGCGTGGCCCAGATGCCGGCCCAGCAGCGACCGACGGTGTAGGGGTTGTAACCGCCTCCACCGACCACGACCAGCCTGGGCGCCAAGTTGCGAACGGCCGACACGATGGACCAATGGGCGTTGTTGGATAGTGACAGCCGGGCCAGCGGGTCCTCCTCCAACGCATCGGCCCCGGCCTGGACCAGGATGGCCTGCGGCTTCCATCGCTGGATCAGCGGGACGATCGCGTGGTGCAGCAACCAGGCAGATTCCGAGTCGTTGAATTCGCGCGGAACTGGAAAATTGCGGGCCGCGCCCCCTGCCCGGTCCTCGGCATGGCCGGTGTTGGGCCAGCGCCCGGCCTCGTGGATGCTGAGGGTGAGCACGCGCCCGTCATCGGCGAATGCATCCTGCACCCCGTCGCCGTGATGGGCGTCGAGGTCGAGGTAGACGATGCGGTCGAGACCGGCGTCGAGCCATTCCATGATGCCGAGGACGGGATCGTTCAGGTAACAGAAGCCAGAGGCGCGGGCCGGGCGGCCATGATGGGTGCCGCCACCCGGAAAGTGAACGATGCCACCGTCCAACGTCAGCCGGGCCGCAAGCATGACGCCGCCGGCCGAGGTTGCGGGACGGCTGTAAACTTCGCGGTAGACCGGATTCCCCTCAGCGCCAATGCGATAAAGGTCGCGATCCTCGTCGCTGGCGGACTGCGTCGCCTCGGCACGTTTCAGGGCAGCGAGATATCCGGCGTCGTGGAAGCGCAGCAACTGGGCGTCGGTGGCCATCGGCGCCTCCCGCACCACGGCCTCGTCGAGCCAGCCCATGGCACGAACGAGATCGGTGCAGGTCGAGACGCGCGGGATGGCCAGTGGATGCTTCGGGCCATAGGTAGAGTTGCGGTAGATTTCGCTGTTAACATAAAGCGGGCGTGGAACTGGCGTCATATCCGGGCATTTGGGTGGGGTTCGTCAGGTTGCACGGTCCCGTTCGGTTGCACGCTCCTGACCCTGCCGGTAACGTCGTGTCCGCGCAACGGAGACGTTATCAGATGGATCAGACTTAATGGACATGACGGGCGAGCGACGTATACCAGCGCCGCGTGAGAAGGTCTGGGAAGCCCTGAACGACACGGAGGTGCTGAAGGCGTGCATTCCGGGTTGCCAGAGCTTGGAGAAAACCTCGCCGACAGACATGAAGGCTACCGCAGCCATCAAAATTGGGCCGATCGCGGCGCGGTTCACCGGACAGATCGCGTTACGGGACCTCGATCCGCCAAACAGCTACCGCATCGAAGGCGAGGGCCAGGGTGGTGTCGCCGGGTTCGCCAAGGGCGGGGCGACCGTACGTTTGACCGAGGATGGCGCGTTCACGGTGTTGAACTATGACGTGAAGGCGCAGGTTGGCGGCAAGATCGCGCAATTGGGCGCGCGCCTTATCGACGCCACGGCCAAGCAGATGGCGGATGCGTTCTTCAACCGCTTTGTGGCGGAAGTGGCGGCGACTCCAGCGGACGAAGTTGGCGCTGCGGGGCCGGTGGCCGCAATCGCCGCTGCGGTGAACGCGCCGGCATCCCCAGTCTCGCTGAGCCTGATGTCGATGATACCCCTTCAACCGTTTGGCTTACCGAGGGTCGCCTGGATCGGCGGCGCGTTGTTTATCATTATCTTCATTTTAATCTTTAAGGGTTATCTGTGACCCCAGGCTCGGTCTCCGATACGGCGGCGCTGCTGGCCGCTGGTGGCTACGTCGCGGATACGGCGCTTGCGACCACCGTGTTCCTCGCTCTGGCCATGCAGCGCCCGCTATTCCTCGAGGGCGAGCCGGGCACGGGCAAGACCGAGATCGCCAAAGTGCTGGCGTCCGGCCTCGGGCGTCGGTTGGTCCGGTTGCAATGCTATGACGGCCTCGACCTGTCGGCTGCGGCATACGAATGGGATCATGCGCGACAGCTGATGGCGATTCGGATGGCCGAAGCGAGCGGGGAGCGGGCCGGCACCAGTTCCGACATCTACGGTCGCGAGTTCCTGCGGGAGCGGCCTTTGCTGTCGGCGATCGATCCCGATCTCTCGCCAGCGGTGCTGCTGATCGACGAACTGGATCGGGCCGACGAGCCGTTCGAGGCCTTTTTGCTAGAGGTGCTGGCCGACTTCCAACTCACGATCCCTGAATATGGGACGGTGAAGGCCAAGGTGCCGCCGGTCGTGGTGCTGACTTCCAACCGCACCCGCGAGGTGCATGACGCTATCCGGCGTCGCTGCCTGTATCATTGGGTCGATTATCCCGATGCCAGGCGCGAGCGTGAAATCCTGGCGCGCAAGGCGCCCGGTGTGCCGGAGAAGCTGTCGGCCGAGATCGTAGAGTTCGTGCAGCGCCTCAGAAGCGAGGAGTTGTTCAAACTGCCGGGTGTCGCCGAGACGATCGACTGGGCGGGTGCGCTGATGCACCTCGATCAACACGAATTAGCGCCCGGCGCGGTGGACGAGACACTTGGGGTTTTGTTGAAGTATCAGGACGATATCGCCAAGATCCGTGGTGCCGAAGCAGCCCGGCTTGTGGGTGAGGCCCAGCGCGCCACCGCACCCACGACGCCGTTCGGCTAGCATGCGTCGCGCTTTTCAATCTCGTCGTTGCGAGCAGTCGCTTGACGGTGCGGCAATCCAGTGGACCAGCACCAATCCTGCCGCTGCCCTGGATTGCCGCGTCGCCGAGGGGCTTCTGGTAATGAAGCGTTAGCTTGGCGACTATGGTGGCCGGCACCCTCTCGCTCAACGTGATGCACTTCGCCCGGCTGCTGCGGCGGGCCGGGCTGCCCGTGGGGCCGGCGGATATGCTGGCCGCCCAGCAAGCCTTGGCGCTCATCGACCTCTCCAGCCGTCCGCAGTCCCGCAGCGCGCTCCGTACAACGATGATACATCGCCATGAGCACGAGGAGCTGTTCGACGCAGCCTTTCGGATGTTCTGGCGAGACCCGAACGCCGGCCAACATGCCGCCGCAATGGCGTTGCTGGAGGAGAACCAACCGCCGGAACGGGCGCCACCAGGCAGCCGTCGCCTGGCCGAGGCCATGCGGACGCCGCGCGACAAGCCGCCGCGTGAGGAGCCACTGGAGCAGGAGTTCGATGCGACGCTCACGGTGTCCGAGAGCGAACGCCTGCAAGGCATGGATTTCGAGGCGATGGGCGCCGCCGACATCGCCCGCGCCAAGGCCGAAATCCGCAAGCTGGTGCTTCCGCTCGATCTACGGCGCACGCGACGGCTGCGGCCCGATCCGAACGGCTCCCGCACCGATCTGCGGGCGACGATTCGTGCTGGGCGACGGACCGGAGAGATCCTCGACATTGCCCGGTCCCGCCGGGTGACAAAGCCGCCGCCGCTGGTGGTGTTGTGCGACATATCCGGCTCGATGGGCCGCTACGTGCAGATCCTGCTGCATTTCCTGCACGCGGTGGCAAATGACCGGGATCGAGTTTCGACCTTCCTGTTCGGAACTCGCCTGTCCAACATCA
The DNA here is from genome assembly GCA_025350425.1 of Rhodospirillales bacterium. Lineage (GTDB taxonomy): Bacteria > Pseudomonadota > Alphaproteobacteria > Acetobacterales > Acetobacteraceae > JANXTF01. Next base: position 2,527 of record JANXXW010000082.1, on the reverse strand, counting down.
CCCGTCAGCTTCGATACCGCGACCCCGAGGTCGCATTCCAGATGGTCGCCAACGCCGTGCCGGACTGGTCCGGCGGCACCCGGATTGGCGAAGCTCTGGCGGCATTCAACCGTGACTGGAGCCGTCGTGTGCTGGGTCAGGGGGCGGTCGTATTGCTGGTGACGGACGGGCTGGACCGGGACGGGGCGGCGGGACTCTCGGAGAACATGGAGCGGTTGCACAAATCGTGCTCGCGGCTGGTATGGCTCAATCCGCTGTTGCGTTGGACAGGCTTCGAACCCAAATCTCAAGGCATTCGCGCGATGCTGCCTCACGTTGACGAGTTCCGCCCCGTGCATAGCCTGGCGAGTTTGCGGGAGTTGGTCGCGGCCTTGTCACGCCCGACGCATTCGCGCGCGATGGATCGATGGAAGGGGCAAATATGACCGAAACTGAGGATGTATTGACGGTGGCAGCTGGATGGCGTGCAGCCGGGGAGCAAGTCGCGATAGCGACAGTTACCGAAACCTGGGGCAGCTCGCCTCGTCCGGCCGGAAGCCAGATGGTGGTAACGGCGTCGGGCAAGATGGCGGGTTCCGTGAGTGGCGGGTGCATCGAAGGCGCGGTGGCGGACGCGGCCATGCGGACAATGCAGGACGGAACACCGCAATGGCTGGATTTCGGCGTAACGAATGAGCGTGCCTGGGAAGTCGGGCTGGCCTGCGGCGGCAAGGTGAAGGTGTTCGTCGAGACCCTGGCATGACGCCCGAACTCCTCGCCGGGCTCGGCGAGGCACGCGCGGCCAAGCGGCCCGTTGTGCTCGCCACCAAGCTACCTTCTGGCGAGCAGCGGCTTTTGACTTCTGGAAGCACCGGGTCCGAGCTTGCGGTAGCTGCACAACGGGCACTGGATCGCGACGAGAGCAGCACCGTGAAGCTGGCGGATGGAGAGTGGTTCCTGCGCGCCTACAATCCCCCGCTGCGGCTGGTGATCGTCGGCGCGGTGCATATCGCGCAGGCGTTGGTGCCGATGGCGGCCCAAATGGGGCTGTCCGTCATCATCGTCGATCCGCGCCGCTCCTTCGCGACAGACGAGCGCTTCCCTGATGTGACGGTGATGACGGAGTGGCCGGACGAGGCGCTGGATGCGCTGGCGCTCGACGAACGGACCGGCGTGGTGACACTGACCCACGACCCGAAGCTGGACGACCCTGCGCTCGACCGGGCGTTAAAGAGCGCTGCGTTCTATATCGGGGCACTGGGCAGCCGGAAAACGCATACGGCAAGGCTGACGCGGCTGCGCGAACTCGGCCACGCCGATGCCGCGTTCGCGCGTATTCGGGGGCCGGTGGGACTGGCGCTGAATGCCGTTACGGCGCCGGAGATAGCCCTGTCCATCCTGGCCGAGTTCGTCGCGGTGCGGCGCAATGCCGCCCTGGCGCAAAGGGAGCCGGCCAAGGCGGCTATATCAACAGTCGCGGCATGAGATTCGGCGCCGTTCGGCTGGAGGACGCCGAGGGCGCCGTGGTCGCCCACACCCACCGCCTGGGTGAACGGGTGGTGAAGAAGGGTATTGTGCTTGATGCCGAAGCCGTCGCGGCCTTGCGCCGCGCCGGACGCACCGAAATCATCGCAGCGCGGCTCGATCCCGGCGATGTCGGTGAGAACGAGAGTGCGGCCCGGGTCGCGGCTGCCCTGGACAGTCCTTTGTTGAAGCCTGGACGCGCCGGTACGGGCCGGGTCAACCTCCACGCCGATGTCGCGGGGCTGTTGCGGGTGAACGCCGCGAAGATCGACACGCTGAACTTGGTGAGCGATGCGCTGACGGTCGCGACGCTGCCCGACTACACCGTGGTGGCGCCGCGCGACATGGTGGCCACGATCAAGGTGATCCCGTTCGCCGTGGCGGGCACCGACCTCGCGGCAATGGAAAGCGCCGTGGCGGCGGGCGAGCCGGCTTTCTCGTTGCATCCGTTCCGGGCCTTGGTGGTCGGGCTGGTCCTTACAAAGCTACCCGGCCTGAAGGAAAGCGTCACCGAGAGCACCATCGGCGCCACGCGGGCGCGGGTGATGGGCCTCACCGGAAGCCTGTTGCCACCCTTGCATTGCGCTCACGCCGAGGCGCCGATCGCGGAAGCGTTGCGCGCCCTGCTCGCTCAGGGTGCCGAGTTGTTGCTCGTGGCTGGGGCATCGGCCACTGTGGACCGGCGCGACGTGGGCCCGGCAGGCGTGGTCGCGGCGGGTGGGGAAATTGTGCATTTCGGAATGCCTGTCGATCCCGGAAACCTGATTTGCGTCGGGCGTATCGGCGAAGTGCCCGCGTTGGTGCTGCCCGGCTGCGCGCGGAGCCCCAAGGCCAACGGCATCGATCTCGTATTACAACGCCTGTTCGCAGGATTGCCGGCCGGTGGGCGCGAGATCATGCGGATGGGCGTCGGTGGATTGCTGAAGGAAACGGACCGGCCCCTGCCGCGCGCACGGACCGAAGCTCGGCCGCCGACGCGGTGCCTTCATCGACGAGGAGCACCATCGGCACGTCGGTGAGCGCG
>JANXXW010000076.1 GCA_025350425.1 Rhodospirillales bacterium | reverse complement strand
CAATTCACGAGCGGTGCGGCATGCAATCCGACGCTGACCATCGTGGCGTTGGCGATTCGTCAAGCAGACAGCATCGCCGGGATGATGCAGCGCCGGGAAGTCTGACGGCTACCACCGCACCCCTGAATCGGGTGCGGTGGTGTTGCCGGGCACTGCTGTGGCAGGCGTGATGGTGTTGCCAATCACGTTCTGCCCAGCGGCGCTTCGAAGCGCCTGGTTGGTGGAGATGGTGCTACTGGGCGTTCCAGACGGCTCGGTGTCCGGCAGTACGCTGGCACCGACTGGACTGCTTCCGCTGCTGTCCGGCGCTGGAGCTTGCGCGGCGGCGGACATCAGCATAGCGACGAAAATCAACGCTCGAGTAGTGTGTCCTTCTTGATTGTTGAAGGACCATAAACGAGTCTGGGATTGGGTCCGTCCGCGAGCATCAGGAAATGCGAGATGGTCGCAACGGCGAGGTTTGATCGATCGTTGACTCAAGAAGTGTTTCGAACTCCGAAGCCAACCAGGCCGATCATTGGACCTGTTTTGTCAGCACCGGATTTCGACGGAGCCGAGATCGTACAGATCAAGGTTGGGCTGCTCGGTATCAGCCCAATGGTGCAGTGCGCCTGCTGGTATCCCGTGCCTGTGCTCTGCGCGAGTGATGCGCGTTACATCCAGCGGCGATCAGCGCGGTACGGTGGCTTCAACCGCGTGCTGAGACGCGTTGCAGTTCATATGCGGCACACGGCGACCAGACCCAGGTTCTAAATCCGGAGGCCCAGTTGCAACGGGCTAGTCGACCGGCCTAGGTTGTATTTAGCAGCGCTCGAAAGTCAGATCGGGCGGATGCCAAAAAGACTTCAAAGGGGAACAAAATGCTCATCCCAAATTCGTCCGGGATCACGCGACGCGGGTTGTTAACCACTGTTGGTATAGGGACGGTGGCCTTTGCCATGTCCAAGCGAGCGATGGCCAAAATGCCGTTGGACCAGCCGCAGGCACCCTATTTCTATCGTTTCAAGCTGGGCAGTGCCGAGTGCACGATCGTATCAGATGGTCAGCTCCCACTTGGCGACCCCAACGCGGCGTTCCTGAAAATCACCAAAGAAGAGATTGCCCGGGAGCTGCAAGACAATTTCCTGCCCACCGCAAATGCGGTATTAGAGCAAAACGTGTTGGTCGTGAATTTCGGGGATAAGGTGGTGTTGTTCGACACCGGGATGGGCACTGACAAGCTGTTCGGCGACACCACTGGCAAGCTTCTCACCACTTTGCGCCAAGCCGGGATCGATCCGGCCAACGTGGATGCCGTTGTGATGAGCCACGCCCATATAGACCATTGCGGTGGCCTGATCGCAGACGATGGCAAGCACAATTTCCCTAATGCCCAGTACTACGTGGGTCAGGCCGACTTCGATTATTGGACCGACGACGCAAAAATCCCCACGGATTATCCGGCCCGACCACACTTTTTGGCCCAGGCACGCAAGAACCTGCTTCCAATCAAGGACCGTATCCATTTCTATAAAGACAACGAGCAGATACTGCCCGGCATCACTGTGTTGTCTGCGCCTGGGCATACTGTCAGCCACTCCATTTTCATGATCGAGGCGGGCGGTCAGCAACTCTGTTACATCGGTGATCTCGCACATCATCCGGTACTATTGCTGGAGCATCCGCGCACCCAGTTCGCCTTCGACACCGATCCGGTGCAATCGGCAGAAAGTCGGGTCCGCATGCTGGGTATGTTGGCAGCCAACCGTGTGCCGCTGCTTGCCTACCACTTCGCGTGGCCTGGCATCGGCCATGTTGCGAAACAGGGTGAAGGGTTCCACTACTTTCCCCTTCCGCCGCAAATGGAATCAGTGAGCAACTTGTAGCCTCAGTCTCCCTCTCGAACTCTTCGTCCAGCCAAGTGGAAGACAAGTTTGGGATACGATGATATCTGAAGCTGGAGGTAGCGGGGTGGTGTTGTCCCCTATTTGAAATGCTCGGCACGAGACTGGGGACATGATCTTGCAGGTGCTGCCCCAGATCATGTCTCGCGATGGCTCTGTTGCAAATCCTGATGATGAATATGTGTTCGAAGTTGCGGTCTGCCGGTTCAGGCCGCAACTCCGAACAGTGCAGCGGTAGGGGTTGCTTATGTCGTCAGGCCGCCGCGAGACTTGCCGATAGCCTAGCCTTGAACTGATTCTGGGCATTCACAACGACACGCAGCTCGGGGCCGTGATTATGGTCGGCCTGGGAGGAGTGTATGGTCGAGGTATAGCGGGACGTCCTGACCGGTCTCGCGCCTATGACACCTGAAAGGGCGCACGGGATGCGGGCGGTGTTGCGCGGTCACAAGCTGCTTACTGGTTCTCGTGGGCAGGCGATGCGAGACATCGATAGTGCGGTTGATGTGATCTGCCGCGTGTCCGAGATGGCCGCGCACCTCGGGGACATGATCGAGGATGCCGACGCGACCCTATTGATCGTGCCTCATCGAGTTCGGCCGCAACCGAAGCTCTGTTCATCTTGAAACGGTAGCGGGCGGAAGAGAATCCGATTTATCGCGATGCGGTGATGCATTGTTTGGGAGGCTACCGCGTTAGGCGGCATGCCATGACAAGGTTGTCATGTGCGTTGCGCCTCTGACGAAGCGTCGCTCTTACCGAACCGCACGGCTAAAACCAAAGGCACCCCATGTCCGGTCCCCTCCACGGCATACGCGTCATCGATCTCACCGCCATGATCTCCGGGCCGCTCGCCACCATGATGCTGGGCGACCAGGGGGCCGAGATCATCAAGGTGGAAAACCCGGATGGCGGTGACCACACGCGGGCCAGCGCCAATCGCCGGGGCGGCATGTCGGCCTCGTTCCTGAACAACAATCGCAACAAGCAGTCCGTCGTGCTGGATTTAAAGACCGATGCGGGTCGATCTGCGCTGTTTCGCCTCGTGTCTGGTGCTGACGTGTTCGTACAGAACTTCCGGCCTGGCGTGGCCGATCGCATGGGCCTTGGTGAGGCGGCGATCCGCACAGTGGCTCCGGCCATTATCTATGTATCGATCAGCGGCTTCGGCGAGAAGGG
>JANXXW010000043.1 GCA_025350425.1 Rhodospirillales bacterium | reverse complement strand
ACCAAGGTGTTCGCGATCAGCGTGCTGACCAGCCTCGACGATGCTGGGTTGAAGGCGATGGGCTATGCGCTCGACGCCCAGGCCTTGATCCGCCACCGCGCCCGGGCGGCGGTGGCCTGTGGCTGCGATGGGTTGATCGCGTCGGCGCGAGATATTCCGGATGCGCTGCGGTTAGAGGCGGGCAGCGATGACCTGCTGATCGCCACTCCCGGCATTCGTCCCAGGGGTGCCGGGGTGGATGACCATAAGCGGGCCGCGACGCCAGCCGAGGCGATCCGCAACGGCGCGGACTACCTCGTGGTCGCCCGCCCGATCATCGCCGCCGCCGATCCGCTGGCGGCGGCACGCGCCATCATACTGGAGATGGAGACGGTCTGATGTCGGCGTTGGTGCGTTCGAGCGCCGTGATCCCGGTGGCGCCTGACGCCCGCAATATCTCCGCGGCGCTGGCCTGACGGCTGGCGTCGGTGGCGCGGACGGAAAGCACGAGTTCACCGCGCGCGGCTGAATCCTGGCGTCCATCGTGTTGCACGTTGCTTGCCGCGTTCCCGGCCGCATTGGCCAGTAGCGCGGCCCCACCGCCGGCAGCCACGGCCGCGCCGACTGCCACCGCCGCAAGGCCGCCCGTGGCGATCACCGCGCCAGCGGCAGCGATCGCGCCCACCGTGCCGGCCATGCTGGTCGCCATGGTGCGAATCTGGCGCACATCCGTATCGGTGGTGGGCAGAGACGCACCTTGCTCGGGCGTGGCCAACTGGGACGCCGGCTGTGCCGTCGGCAGACTTAGATCGGCGCGGTCAAAACCGGACTGGGTCAGGCGGGCAATGGCGTTCTGCAACGCCGCATCGCTCGGGAATATGCCCTGGACCTCCTGCACCGTCTCACCGATTACGGGTCCCTTTTTAAAAGGCGCTGCATCCGACATCGCGTTCTCCTGATTGCTACAGTGATAGAAACGTCGGGTGCGGACGGGTGTTTCTACGCCTTGCTAGATTTGCTGGTGCCGCGCCCTGGCCCCGCGTTCGATCGCGGTGGCGACCAGCAGATCGAGATGTAGTTCGCCACGCACGAACTCCAGCATACGCAACGCCGCCTGACCCGCAAACCGGTCGGCGGCCACGACCTCGCACGCCAGCGCGTAGGCGGTTTCGCGCAGCCGGGGCTCCAGCGCCTCGTAGATCATGCGGCCGGCATGACTGAGGCCGTCATCCTCGCGCAGGAGGGCGACGGCGGCGTCGGTCGCGGCATCGAGTTGGTCGGCGGAAAAGTTGGCGAAGGCGGGCAGGGTCTGCACCAAGCCGGACATCACCCCGATTTCGCGGTCGCTGACCCCGTCGGTAGCCGCGATCAGCACCATTGTGCAGACCAGGGCCTCCTGGGGGTCGAGGATGGTTCGGGCAAGCAGCGGGTCGGCAAGCATAAGGTTCTCCATTGCGTGAGCCGGCGGACCCTGAGGGAAAGCCGGCGGCGGATCAAGCCACCGCCGGATTACGTTAACGTCAAGTCAGGCGGCGACGAGCTTCTGTTGCTGCTCGCCGAGGCCTGCTATCCCGAGCCGCATGGTCTGCCCCAGGCGCAGGAAGATCGGCTCCGGCTTCTTGCCCAGTCCCACGCCGGGTGGGGTGCCGGTGGCAATGATGTCACCTGCGTGCAGCGTCATGAAATGGCTGACGTAGGACACCAGCTTGGCCACGCCGAAGATCATCGTCTTGGTGTTGCCGTCCTGCATCCGCTGTCCGTCCACGTCGCACCACATGGCGAGGTTCTGCGGGTCGGGGATCTCGTCCTTGGTCACCATCCAGGGGCCGGTCGGGCCGAAGGTGTCGCAGCCCTTGCCCTTGTCCCAGGTGCCGCCGCGCTCGCTTTGGAATTCCCGCTCGCTCACGTCGTTCACCACGCAGTAGCCGGCGACGTAGTCCATCGCTTTGTGCTCGGGCACGTAGCTCGCCGAGGTGCCGATGATGATGGCCAGCTCGACTTCCCAGTCGGTCTTCTTGGAGCCGCGCGGAATCTTCACGTCGTCATTCGGCCCAGCATAGGCGCCGAGCGATTTCAGGAACACGATCGGCTCCTTGGGGATCGGCGCGCCCGTTTCGGCCGCGTGGTCGGCGTAGTTGAGGCCGATGCAAATGAAATTGACGGGGCGCGCGACGCAGGCACCAAGCCTGTGTGTGCCCGCGACTTTCGGCAGACCGGCGAGGTCCAGTGCCGCAAGCTTCTTCAGTCCCTCGGGCGAAAGCGTGGTGCCGTCGAGATCGCCGATCACCCCCGACAGATCGCGGATGCCACCCTCCGCGTCGAGGATGCCCGGTTTTTCGGCGCCAACCGCGCCGTATCGCAGCAATTTCATCGTGTAATATCCTTCAGAGAGTGATGCCGCCATCGATGCTGATGGCCTGTGCCGTCATGAATTCTGCCTCGTCGCTGGCGAGGAACACCGCCACGCCGGCGATCTCCTCCGCCGTTCCCAGCCGGCCCATCGGCTGGCGCGCCACGAATGCTGCGCGGGATGCCTCCAGCGAGCCGGCGAGGACGGCATTGGCGGCGATCCGGTCGTCGAGGCTGGGCGACTGCACCGTGCCAGGGCAGATGCAGTTGCAGCGTATGCCCCGGCCCACGAAATCGGCGGCGACCGACTTGGTGAGACCGATCACGGCTGCTTTGCTGGCGCCGTAGACGAAGCGGTTGGGCAGCCCCTTCACCGTGCTGGCGACCGAGGCGATGTTGATGA
>JANXXW010000042.1 GCA_025350425.1 Rhodospirillales bacterium | reverse complement strand
TACCGAGACCATTAAGATAACCTCACAAAGGCAGTCTAGTCTCCAACTCCATTCCCCAACTTCTTGGCCGACCTGCCAGAGAGGTGTAAAGGCAGTCCACGACTCCATTCCCTAAGAGCGGGCTAGCCAAGCATTGGGGAGACCGGAAATACTGGAAAGCCAGTCTCCGACTCCATTACCGAAATCCACCAGGCGGCCTCGCCACCTTGCGAGGCCGGGCACACCAGCCCGAGATCGGCGGCGGAGGCGGCGATGGCTGCCGGCAGCACCCCGGCTACGGGATTGAGCCGCCCGTCCAGCGACAACTCTCCGACGGCGGCGAACTCCATCAGTTCGTCGCGGGGCAGCACATCCATGGCGGCAAGCACCGCGATCGCGATGGGCAGGTCGAAATGGCTCCCCTCCTTCAGCAGGTCGGCGGGTGCGAGGTTGATCAGCACGCGGCGCGGCGGCAGTGACAGACCCATTGCGGTGAGCGCGGCGCGAACCCGCTCCCGCGCCTCGCCGACGGCCTTGTCCGGCAGGCCGACGACCAGGAAGGCGGGCAGGCCCGGGGATATCTGGACCTGGACCTCGATCGGGATGGCCTCGATCCCGGAATAGGCGAACGAGCGGATGCGCGCGATTGACACACCGAAACTATAACGAAGGTCGCAACACCCGCATTGTCAAAACTGTGCTAACCCAAAATGACATGATTGTTTTACGGTAATATTCCGTGACGAACGCACGCGTAAGCGAAGCATGCAAATGCGTGACAATACGCATAAAATTTTATGTTGCCGGCAGCATCGGCGCGGTTTGTCTTGTCTGGGTAGCTGTCACGTTAGGATTTGTTTTCACACGGATCGGGCTCCTGGCCGGACTGATGGTCGGAGTGAGTTTTTCCGTGATCGCCGCCGTCGTTTTCGAGCATCGCCTTTTGTCGGTACTCGATGGCGTGCGCGAACTTGCCGTGCCTGGCCAGGAGCGAGACGTGACTGAGCAACGCGCGGCCGAACGGCGGCTGGCGACGGCGCAGGCCGATCTTCTGCGGGCAACCCGGCTGAGTGCGATGGGCGCGATGGCAAGCGGCTTGGCGCACGAACTGAACCAGCCATTGGCCGCCGCCGCCAACTTCATTGCCGCCGCCGGACGTCTGCTCGATCAAGGTCTCGCCACGCCGGACTCGCAGGCACGTGCCAGCCTGGACGATGCCGGGGCGCAACTGCGGCGCACATCCGACATCGTGCGCCGCCTGGTGGGATTCGTGGAGCGGGGCGAGGCGGAGCTTCAGCTCGAGGACGCGCGCGGAGTGACGCGGGAGGCCTGCGATATGGCGCGTGCGGAGCGCTCCATCGGGGTCGTGAGCCTGGAGGTCGAGGTGGGATTGCACCCGTGCATGGCGCTGCTGGACCGGACACAGATGCAGCAGGTCCTGCTCAATTTGATCCGCAATGCCGCCGAGGCACTCGGACCATCTGCGCACGGACGCATTTGCGTCATATGCAAGCCGCTCGGGGACGCAGTCGAGATCACAGTCGCCGATAACGGGCCAGGCCTTTCGCCCGAGATCGCCCCCCGTCTGTTCCAGCCCTTCGTCAGTACAAAGCCGCATGGCATGGGGATCGGGCTCACCATCTGTCGCACGATCGTGGAGGGGCATGGCGGGGTCCTGTCGGCCGCCGACGCGCCGGACGGTGGCGCGGTCTTCACGGTATGGCTGCCGCAGGCCGGATGGTGGGAGCGACGCGCGGCAGAGCCTGTTCCGGCGACATCGGTGATGGCGCATGAGAGCTGAAGTCATGACGGTCCATGTGGTCGATGACGACGAGGCCGTGTGCCACTCGTTGGCGGTGCTGTTGCGGTCCTACGGCTATGTCGTTCAGACGTACGGGTCCGGGCTCGACTTTCTGGAGCGGATCGAGGCCCATTGGACTTACTTCGACGATATGGCGATGTCCTGCGTGGTGCTGGATCTGTGCATGCCTGGAATGGATGGGGTGGCGGTGCAGCAGGCGATGGTGGCGCGTGGTATCCGGCTCCCGGTGGTGGCCGTGTCCGGCGAGGCGGATGTGGGCCTTGCAGTACGCGTGATGAAGGCGGGCGCCACGGACCTGATCGAGAAGCCCTACGCCGAGGAGGCGCTATTGCGGGCGATCACGTCGGCGATGGCCACCGTCATAGACAGCAAGCCGCAAGCTGCCTCGCGCGAGGCAGCGCAGGCCAAGCTCGCCACGCTGACCGTTCGCGAGCGCGACGTGTTGGCCAGCATCGTCCAGGGGCATCCCACCAAGATCATCGCCCATGCGCTGGGCATCAGTCCGAGGACGGTCGAGATCCATCGCCACAACCTGATGCTGAAACTCGAGTGCCGAGGGATAGCCGAAGTGGTGCGTCTCGGTCTTGAAGCAGGGTTTGTTGGTTTTTGACTATGGTTGCCCGTCCGTAGCGTAACCGTGAATAACCGTGATTCCCTGAGATAGGTATATTTCCTGACTCCCTTCACGGCGACTCGCACGGCAGAAATGTCACGCAGCAGAGTGGGTTATTTCAGCCCGTTCGCCAGGGGCAGAGCAATGCTTGTAGTAGAACAAGACATTCGTGGGCAGATGAATGAGGCCGATCTGATGGCCGACGGTGCGGATCCGGGCGGGCACGGCGGCGAATTCGACGAAATGGACCGTCAGGATCTTTGTAACGCTTTGCTGGAATCCCTCGTCACCATGGCGTCGAAAAGCAAGCGGCGACAAGCCGACCTGTCGGCAGCCCTGCGGCGGTCGGGCATCGGTGCCACGTCGGAGCAGGTACGCGACGCTTTGATCGAACTGCAATCAAGCGGGTGCATCCGCGAGATAGTGCCGCTGTACGACGGCGGTATGCTGGTGACGGTGACGAACATGGGAATGGACCGCACCACTCGGAACCCGCATTGGCTATTCCTCGAAAAGCTCACGCCCGTGCCGGCGTAACCAGCCGCGCCAGGCCTTCGCGCCAAGCCGCAAGAACTGGCCGCCGCGCGAAATCCCGCTCGAAACGGTGCCTGCCCGCGCTGGCGAGGCTTGCGGCCCGGAGCGGGTCGCCCAGCAACGCAGCGATGGCCCGGGCGAGGGCGTCGGGGTCCTCCATCGGGGTCACCAGCCCGTCATGGCCATCTGATATCAGCTCGCGTGGCCCGTCGGCGGCGAGCGCCACGAGCGGGCACGATGCCGACCACGCCTCGATCACCATGTTGCCGAGCGGTTCGACGCGTGAAGAACACACGAACAGGTCGGCGGCCTTCAGGAGTGCGCCGGCATCGTTGCGCCAGCCGAGGAAATGGACCCGCTCCGCGACCCGCACTACCCGCGCGAGGGCCTGAAGCGGTCCGAGTTCCGGCCCGCTTCCGGCGATGGCGAGCGTGGCGCCGGGCAGATGCGCCATGGCCCGGATCGCGATGTCGAAGCCCTTGTCGGTGTGCAGCCGGCCCAGGCCGAGAAGCAATTGGCCGGTGGCGGGCAGGCCGAGCGCAATCCGGGAGGCTGGCGCCGTGTCCGCGAAATCATCGACAAAGTTTGGCAGGTAGTGCGTGCGTTCCTCGGCCCAGCCTTGCGCGCGGAGCCAGCGCACGATGCCATGCGTGTTGCCGATCAGGTGGTCGCATCCCCGATAGTAGCGCAGGTCGTAGTAACCGCCGAGACGGCCGACCCGGAGCCAGGAGCCAGCGGGCATGTGTTGATTGGCGCGGCTCATCCAGGCGATCGCGAGGTCGGGCGCGAAGCTGTCCAGCGCGCGGCGGAGTCGGGGCCGGGTGAGCAGATCGATCGCGGTGCCGAACCGGAGTTCGACCGGGTTCATTCCGGCCCGCTGCAGCAACGCGGCCCGCGTGGCGTTGCGGCGGATGATCGGCAGGACTGGGTCACCCGCTTCGTGGGACGCGACGCAGAGGCGTTCGAAGAACAATTCGGCGCCGCCCTCGGCCGCGCCGGCCATGATATGCGCGACTCGGGGCGAGGTTATTGGCTGTGCGGTCATTCGAGCAGGAAAGTCGCGGCGCGCAGTGCCGCTTCCACCGTCAGGTCCGCCATACGTGCCGTGGGCGAAATGGCGACAGCGGTGCGCCTGCCTGACGGCGCGTATTCGGCAGCCGGGGTGGGGCCGAACAGGCCGAGCGTGGGCGTGCCAGCCGACGCGGCCAGGTGCATCAGGCCCGAATCGTTGCCGACGAACAGGGCGGCACGCTGGAGACATGCGACAGCTTGCGGCAGAGACAAGTGTTCCGTGAGGTCGGTCGCGTCGGGCAACAGCGCCAGCAACGGCGCGGCCAGGGCGCGCTCCTGTTCGCCCGGCCCCGCGAGAATGGCGGCGCGGGCACCCTGCAACGGCCCCGCCGACAAGGCCTGGAACAGGGTGGCGAAGCGTTCCACGGGCCACACCTTTCCGTCCCAGTTCGCGGTCGGGCCAAGCGCCACAATCGGTGGGCCGGGTGGCAACAGCCGGGCGGCCACGGCGCGGTCCTCGTCCGCGACCCAGGCTACCGGCGAGGGTGGCGGTGAGAGCGAGAGCAGCGAGGCCAGTTGCGCGGTCTTGTGGCCCAGGCGCTTCCGCATGACCGCGCGGGCGCGCGTCGGCACAAGATAGGAGAGGCCGGACGCGCGAATATCGACCACGAGGTCCCAGTATACGCCAACCGAGGCGGCCCATAGCGGCAGCCAGTGCAGGCCGAAGCGGCGCTTCTCCATGACGATGGTGCGCTCGCGGTTCGGCATCCGCGCGAACACACCCTCGGCCACCGGTCCGCAGGCAATGGTGATGCGACAATCCGGGTAGGTGCGGATGAGATGATCCAGCAGTCCGGTGGACAGCACGGCGTCGCCGATGCGGTTTGAGGTGACGAAGAGGATTCGCATTGCAGCCGACGCATAGCACGGCGGTTGGCCGGGCACGCTAGTCGGTGATACCGTTGCATGATGTGCGGAATCGCCGGAGTCATGATGCGGGGCGGCGGCGCGCCGCCAGTCGCCTTGCTGGATGCCATGCAGGCGGCCATCGCGCATCGCGGGCCGGATGGGCAAGGGCGCCTGGTGCGCGGCGACACTGGCCTCGTGCATCTGCGGCTGGCGATCGTGGACCTAGACACCGGCGACCAGCCGCTGTTCGCGGCGGGACCGGACGGCCCCGCCTTGGTCGCCAACGGAGAGATATACAATGACCCCAGCCTGCGCGCCGCGATGGTGGGCACGGCATTCCAGACGTTGTCCGATTGTGAGCCGGCCGTGCATCTCTATGCCCAGGAGGGTGTGGGGTTCGCGGAACGGCTGCGGGGCATGTACGCAATCGCCATCCACGACCCCGCGCGCAACCGCCTGGTGCTCGCGCGCGATCCCTTCGGCATCAAGCCGCTCTATGTGATGGCCACTGACACGCTGCTGGCGTTCGCCTCCGAGCCCCAGGCGTTGCTGGCGTGCCGGGATGCTGCGCGCATCGTCGATCCCGTGCGCGCGGCGGAACTCCTGCAACTGAAGTTTACTACCGGTGCTGCGACGATCTTTCCCGGCATCGAGCGCGTGCTACCGGGTGAGACGCTGGTGATCGAGCGCGGCGTGATCGTCGAGCGGCGGCGGATCGCGGCCTTGCCGGAGGGGCGGCCGCGCCCGATCCAGCACGGCGACGCGCTCCGCCAACTCGACGCGGTGCTGCTCGACAGCGTCACGGCGCATCTGCGGTCCGACGTGCCGTACGGGCTGTTCCTGTCCGGCGGCGTCGATTCTGCATCGTTGCTGGCGCTGATGCGCCGGGCCACCGGTAGCCGCGTGCAGGCCATCACCGCGGGGTGGGAGAACGGCAGCGGTGTGGATGAGAGCCGCGAGGCGCTGCGGCTGGCGGCGATCCAGGGCGCCGACTGCCATCGCGTGGCGATGGGCGAGCAGGAGTTCTGGGCGTTGGCCCCAAGGATCGCCGCCGCTATCGACGACCCCACAGCGGATGCCGCAGTGCTGCCGACATGGATGCTGGGACAGGCGGCGGCGGCCGGCGGGCTGAAAGTCACTCTGTGCGGGGAGGGCGCCGACGAGCTGTTCGGCGGCTACAGCCGCTACCGCAAGCAGCGTGCGCCGTGGCGCTGGCTCACGCGCAAGCCGCGCGCGGCGGGGTTGTTCGGCGACCTACCTTCTCTGGCCGGCTGGCGCGACGGGCTGGCGCTGGCCGAAGCCGCAAACGGCGGCAATCGCAACGCAATGCAGGCGGTACAGGCAGTCGATGTGGCGGAGTGGTTGCCAAACGATCTGCTGACCAAGCTGGACCGGTGCCTGATGGCGCATGGGGTGGAAGGACGTACGCCGTTCCTCGACCCGGAGGTGGCCAGGTTCGCCTTCCTCCTGCCCGATACAAACAAGACCGGCATGCGGATGGGCAAGCTGCTGCTGCGGGAGTGGCTGGCAGGCGCGTTTCCCGAGGCCGGGGCGTGGGCGCGCAAGAAGGGCTTCAAGCCGCCGGTCGGCGCCTGGATGCAGGCCCGCGGCGCGGCGCTGGGCAGGCAGGTCGCGGCCCAGCCGGGCGTGGCCGCGCTGCTGCCGGCAGATATGGTGGCGGGATTTTTCGCCCGTGCCGAGGCCGCGTCCCAACCGGCGTGGAGCCTGTTGTTTTATGCGCTGTGGCACAGCCATTACATTGTCGGAGTGTCCAGCGAAGGAGATATCGGGCACGTTCTGGCCGAGGCGGCGAGATAGGGGTGCGTCATGGCGGGTGTTGGCAGCGTGGTGGTGGCTGGGGCCGGTCCGAAGCTGGGCCTCGCACTGGCGAAGCGGTTCGCCGCGGACGGATACCGGGTGCTGATGCTGGCGCGACGGGCGCAGCAGATCGAGGCGCTGGCCGCGTCTGCCGGCCCGCAGGTGTTCGGCCGCGCCTGCGACCTGACCGACGCCCACGCGGTGGATGCGGCATTCGCGCATGCGGAGACCGAGCTTGGCCCCGTCGCGTGCGCCGTGTTCAACGCCAGCGCGCGCCGGCCGGGCGGCATCCTGGAGCTGTCGGCCAGCGATTTCGAGCAGGGATGGCGCGTCGGGTGCCTCGCCGGGTTCCATGTCGGCCAGGCGGCTGCGCGCCTGATGGCGCCACGTGGCGCGGGAACGATCCTGTTCACCGGCGCCACCGCCAGCCTGAAGGGTAACGCGAAGTCCACGGCGTTCGCCGCGCAGAAGTTCGGGCTGCGGGCGGTGGCCCAGAGCATGGCGCGCGATCTCGGGCCGCAAGGCATCCACGTCGCGCATATCGTGATCGATGGCGGGATCGGGAACGCGGGCGCCGCGACCGAGACGCAGCTCGACCCGATCGATATCGCCGACGTCTACGCCGGACTACACGCCCAGCCCCGTTCGGCCTGGGCTCAGGAGATCGACGTGCGGCCCTTCGGCGAGAGGTTCTGAACTACAGCAAGCTCGCGCCGATGTTGACGGAGAGTGCCAGGATGACGGTGTTGAACAGGAAGCCCAGCAGGCCGTGGACGGTCGCGAGACGGCGAAATTTACGCGACGTAATCTGCACGTCTGACACCTGGAATGTCATGCCGACCACCACGGCGAAGTAGAAGAAATCCCAGTAGTCGGGGTTCTGCCCGCCGGGGAAGTCCAGCCCCTTCTCGAAATCGGAGTGGCCGGGCTGTATCTCGTAATATTCGTGGGCGTAGCGCAACGCGAACAGCGTGTGGGTCAGCAGCCATGACAGCAGCAACGTGGCCGCGACCAGGGCGGCATGCCCACCGCGAACGGAGTTGGGCAGGTCCTTGGACACCGCGAACTCACCGATAATGGCGGCGAAGCTTGCGAACGCGCCGGCCATGGTGAACCAGAAGATGGTCCACTCGCCCTCCTGCTGGCGCTCGGCATCGACCGCGATGCTGCTTTGGCGCTCGCCGGCGAACATGGTCGCGATCAGGATCAGGTAGGCGGCGCAGCCGATGTCCCAACTGCCGATGGTGCGGGACAGCCGGGTCATGTGCCCGGGCAGCAGGATGGCGGCGAGCAGGCCGATCGCGATCGCCGCGAACAGGCGGGGACGTCCCATGAAGATACGCGAGATACTGATCATTCCGGGTCCCGGCAAAGGCGGCGCATGGCCGCGTATCGTCCGCGAGGCTCGCGAACGAGCCGCAAGCTGCCACGCGAGGCGGTGCGATGACACAGACAATACCGGTTCAATCCCGTCAGCTTACATCGTAACGGTCAGTGATCATCCTGTGGTGGTGCCGGGTGGCCGGGAAACTCGACGCGCACGACCGTTCCGGGAGGTCCCGCCCAAGTTACATTCCCCCCGAGACGCTGCGTCATCGTGCGGATCACCGACAACCCCAGGGAGCCGGACCGGAGAGTGTCGGCGGAAGGCCCAATACCAACCCCGTCATCGCTGACTTCCAGCACGCAGAGTGGGCCGTGCTTGCGCAGGCTGACCGAGACCTTCCCGGGGGCGCGATCGGGATAGGCGTGCTTGATGGAGTTGGTCAGCGCCTCGGCCGTGATCAGCGCCACAGTCTCCGCCCGGCGCGCGCCAAGTTCGATGGGGTCGGCTTCTACGGTGGCCCGCAGGTGCGTGGCTTCGAACGCCCCGAGCAGGTCGTGGCATAGCGCTTCGAGGAAGCCGCCGATATCGGTGTCGGGTCGGCTGATACAGCGATGAATACGGGCGAAGATCGCGACTCGCCCGATCGCCTCGTCCAGCACCATCTTCGTCGCGGTATCTGAGGCGGCGCGCGCCTGGCGTTCGAGCGCGTTGGAGATGCTTTGCAACGTGTTGGCCACGCGATGCTCCAGTTCGGTCTGCATCCCGCGTTCCGAGGCGATAAGAGCTTGCATCCCGACCCGCTGTTTTTCCATGCGAACCAAGGCGCGCCGCAAGGCCGAGGTGATCGCGATTTCCAGCGCCGCGACGCCCAGAAAGCCGACCAGCGCCAGGACGTCACCGGTATGGAGCCCGATCTCGGACGCGTCCAATGGGCGGATGAACAGCCACCCGACGGCCAAGATGGACGCGAACGTCACGATTACTCCGATTTGCCATCCGGCGAGCAAGGTCGCGATGGCGACGGCCGGAAAAAAAGTCATAAAAGGATGGCCGCGCGGAATGACTTGAAATTCCATCCCCACGGCGACGGCCGCGAGGAAGCACGTAACCCCAGTCAGCCATTGGGCGAGTGAGCCCAACCGCAGGTCCGCGAGCCGCTCAATCGTGGATGCGCCGAGGTGGTCGCTTTCCAAACCGATCCCATGAGTGCAATGCCCACCGACGATACGGAAGGAGATCGTCGTATGGGCGTGGCGCGCGCGCACAAACACAACATAGGTTTATATCGAACAAGAACCATTTTGGTCGGCGGGCGAACGTGCCCGCAGCGTGCTAGGCCCGCAGCAAATCCGACATGGGCGCGGCGATCTGGCTGGCGGGAAACACGTGGTCCAGGGCCGTGGCATCCAACCGGAGATGCCGCGCCAGGATGCCCTTCGCGACCGATCGCAGATCGGCGGTGGGTTGCAGGTCGCGGTTTTCGAACAGTCGGCTCTGCGCGAGGCCCGGCCAATCCGCGCGCACGCGGCCTCCCGCCACCGCGCCACCAAGCACGAAGGCCACGGTGCCGGTACCATGGTCGGTGCCCCTGGTCCCGTTGGAGCGGACGGTGCGGCCGAACTCGGTCATGGCGAGTACGACGGTCTTGGCCCAGGCATCGCCCAGCCCGGCCTTGAGGCCGATGAGGCCAGCATCGAGTTGCCGCAACGGCCCGTCGAGGCGGTTGGGCTGCGCCGTATGGGTGTCCCAGCCGCCAATCTCCAGCGCCGCGATCCGTGGCCCTTCCGGGGCCGCGAGCAGGCGTCCGGCGGCCGTTGCCAAGGCCGCGAACCCGTTCCGGTCGGACGCCTTGTCCGTGGCATGGTCCGCGCTGGCCAGCGTCGCGGTCGAGAAGCCGCGCTCGCGCAGGCCGTCGGAGATGGCCCGCCCGAGGATGGGATCGGAACCGGCGAGGGCGTTGATCCGGGCATAGAGGTCGGGTTCGGGCCGGCCGAGGTTCTGCGGCAGCCAACTTCCCACCGAGGCGGGGCCGCGCAGCAGCAGCGGCAGCGAGGTGCCGACCGCGAGCGCTAGGTCCGACTTGGTGCCGATGGCAGGCAGAACGCCCGCCACGCGGTTCAACCAGCCGCTGGTCATGCGGTGGTCCGAGCCATACTCCATGTAGTCCTGCGCCTCGAAATGGCTGCGGCTGCGGTAGGGGCCAGCGACCGCGTGGACGGGCAGCAATTCGTTCGACCTGTAGAGCCCGTGCAAGCCGGCCAGGGCGGGATGCAGGCCATAGAAGCCGCCCAGGTCGAGCAGCCCGTTCGGCGCGCCGGGCTCCGGCAGCACGATGTTGGCGCGCCAGCTGGCAAGGTCGGGGTCCCCGTATGGCGTTACGGCGGCCAGGCCGTCGAGCGCGCCCCGCAGGATCACCACAACGAAACGTTGGTCCGTCGCGGCGGAGGCCAGGGCCAGGGAGGCGCGGCCCAGGCTGAACGCCGCCGTGAGGCCGAGCAGCGCCGAGCGCCGGGTGAGGGCCGGAAAGGTATGGAGCATAACTATCTCCGTTGGAATTCTGGCGAAGTGAGCAGCAAGGTCAGTGCGTCGCGCCGGGAGCCGGCATGTTGCATCTGCAACGACGTGGCCGGGCGCAGCAGCGGCCCCAGCGTGGTGGTCGCCACCTGTTGCGGATCGAGGTCGCCGGCGTGGCCCGCGACGCTGTAGGCCCAATCCACGCGGCGCAGCATCGCCTCCGGGCCGGCCCAATCGGCCGCCTTGTCGGGCCATCCATTTGGCTCGGGCGCGTTGAACAAGGGTTGGCCCAACGTCGCGAACACTCCGTCCAGGCTCGGCCTTTTGTCGGACGGCAGATCGAGCGCCCGCAGGGTGGCGAACACGAAATCGGTGGGGGATCGCAGCTTGGTCAGCGGCTGCCAGGCTTCGGGCAGCCGCAGCAGTTCCAGCGAGGCGGCTTTCAGGTTGCCGTTGGTAACGCGAAGGACCGTCTCGATCCTGGCGACTGCGCCGGGCGGCGGATCATCGTTGACGAAATGGCGCACCAGCTTGGTGGCGAGATGGCGATGTGTCGCCGGATGGTCGGCGAGCCATGTGAGCGCCGCGATGCCACCCTCGGCGCCATGGGGGAAGGTCTGTCCCATGATGATCTTGGGGCCGGGCTCGTGCGCGTTGAGGCGGAACAGATACTGTGGCGGGTTGTAGTTGATTTCGAACGACCAGCCGGTGAGCACCTTGGCGAATTCGGTGACATCGTTCTGGGTGAAGCCGGCGGCCGGGCTCAGCGTGTGCAGTTCGAGGCACTCGCGCGCCATATTCTCGTTCAGGCCGCGATGGGATTTCAGGCCGGCCGGGCTGTTCGGGCCGACCGAGCCGGCATTGTCGAGATAGATCAGCATCGCCGGGTGCCGCATGACGGCGAACAGCATGTCAACAAAACGGCCATTCACGTGGGGGCGAATCGCCTCGCGGAGGAACGGCATCATCACGGCGGCGGTCTCGCCATGGCGCAGGCTGACGGTGAAATGGTTGGCCCAAAACCACACCAGGCGCTCGCGGAACTGCGCGTCGGTGGTCAGCACGTATTCGCCCAGATGCACGAAATCCGGCTTGACCATGTCGCGGACGCGGGTCGGCGCCGCCGCGTCCGCCTGGCCCTTGTTCGCCTGCCGGTCCTTACGGTCCTCGCGAAACGCCAGCAGCCCATCGGCCGCACTCGGCCCGCCGAGCGCCAGAGCGGGATCGGCACCGTCGAGCTGGCGGGTGAGCCAGGCGACCGGGTCGGAGGGGAGTTCCTGCTCGCCCCGGCGGCCAAGGCCGAAGCGGACGAGGGCGTGAGCGATGCGCGTGTCCATGGCCAGCACTATAGCGGCGGGCGTGTGACTGTGTGTGACGAAGGGTGAAGCTGACCCCGCGGGACCAGCATCGATATCAGAGGAATGTAAGCCTAAATCTCGCTGGAAATCAAGCACACACAGGGAATCTCGAGCCGCCCAGGTGGTCGCTCAGTGAGCGGGATGCCAAGCTTGCCAAAATCGCCCGTTTGGGGCACTTTGAATCTTAATTGGCGCTGTCCGACGGGAGTAACCGTCGAGGTGCCAGCGGGCGCGCGGAGCGGATTGGCTCTGCTGCGTCCGTTCTTGTTTGCCCAGAGTGGGTGCCCCAAGCGGGCGCAATGGAGGCTATCGTGGCTGACTCGACATATCTGGAAAAGCTCCGGAACATCGGCATTACCGCGCATATCGACGCGGGCAAGACCACGACCACGGAGCGTATCCTTTACTACACCGGCGTGTCGCACCGCATCGGCGAGGTGCATGACGGCAACACGACGACCGATTACATGGAGCAGGAGCGTGAACGTGGCATCACAATCACTTCCGCCGCGGTCACGTGCGAGTGGAAAGAGCACCGCATCAACATCATCGACACGCCTGGGCACATCGATTTCAACATCGAGGTGAATCGGTCCCTGCGCGTGCTCGACGGCGCCGTGTTCATCATCGAGGGCGTCGCCGGCGTGCAGCCGCAGTCCGAGACCAACTGGCGCTTGGCCGACCGTTACAACGTGCCGCGCATCATCTTCATCAACAAGCTCGATCGCACCGGCGCCGACTTTTACCGCGCCTTCGACACGCTGAAGGAGAAGCTAGACATCGTGGCGCTGCCGCTGCAGCTCCCGATCGGCGTCGAGGACATGTTCATCGGCGTGGTCGATCTGGTCGAGATGAAGGCGATCATCTGGGAAGGCGGCGAATTGGGCGCCAAGTTCCACGACGAGGAAATTCCCGACGATATGAAGGAAAAGGCCGCCGAATTCCGCCAGGTGCTGCTCGACACCGCCCTGTCGGTGGATGATGCGGGCATGGAAGAATATTTCGACAAGGGCAACGTCTCGGTCGAGACATTGAAGCGCGCCATCAAGACCGGCACGATCAAGGGCGACTTCCGCCCGGTGCTGTGCGGCACGGCCTTCAAGAACAAGGGCGTGCAGCCACTGCTTGACGCGGTGCTCGACTACCTGCCGTCCCCGGTCGACGTGCCCGGCATTTCGGTTGCGGCCGAAGAAGGCGAGGAGGACGGCGAGCATAGCAACCGTCGCCGGATCAAGGCCGACCCGAATGCCCCGTTCGCCGGCCTCGCGTTCAAGATCATCAACGACAAGTATGGCGCACTGACCTTCGTGCGAGTTTACGCCGGCACGCTGCGCAGCGGCGACACGGTGATGAACACGACCAAGGACGAGAAGGAGCGCGTCGGCCGGATCTACCAGATGCACGCTGACAAGCGGGTGGAAATCAAGGAAGTCCATGCTGGCGACATCGCGGCGTTCGTAGGCCTCAAGGACACCGGCACCGGCGATACGCTGGCATCCGACAAGGACCCGGTCGTGCTCGAGCGGATGGCGTTCCCGATCCCGGTCATCGACATCTCGGTCGAGCCCAAGACCAAGGACGGGGTCGAGAAGATGACGCTGGGCTTGCAGAAGCTGGCTGGTGAAGATCCCAGCCTGCGGCTCAAGACCGATCAGGAAACCGGGCAGACGATCCTGTCGGGCATGGGCGAACTGCATCTCGAGATCATCATCGATCGTTTGCGCCGCGAGTATGGCGTCGAGGCGAACATCGGCGCGCCGCAGGTGGCCTATCGCGAGACCATCAGCAAGTCGCACACCGAAATATACACCCATAAGAAGCAGACCGGTGGTTCGGGTCAGTATGCCGAGGTGAAGATCACGTTCTCTCCGCAGGAGCGTAACGCGGGCGTGCTGTTCGAAAACAAGGTAGCCGGCGGCTCAGTGCCGAAGGAATACATCCCCGCCGTGGAGAAAGGCATTCGTGTGCAGGCCGATACCGGCGTGCTCGCGGGCTTCCAGACGGTGGACTTCAAGTACACGCTGATCGACGGCAAGTATCATGACGTGGACTCAAGCGCGCTCGCGTTCGAGATCGCGGCCAAGGCGTGCTTCCGTGAAGGCATGAAGAAGGCCGGCCCGATCATCCTAGAGCCGATTATGGACGTGGAAGTGACCACGCCAAACGACCACGTCGGCGACTGCGTCGGCGACCTCAACCGTCGCCGTGGCCAGATCCAAAGCCAGGACAGCGCGGGTTCGACCGTGATGGTGCGGGCGCACGTGCCGCTGAAGGAAATGTTCGGCTACATCAGCGATCTGCGGAGCATGACCAAGGGCCGTG
>JANXXW010000040.1 GCA_025350425.1 Rhodospirillales bacterium | reverse complement strand
CAGTTCATGATGGGCGCGGTGAGCGGGCTGGTGGTGGGTTTGGCCGCCGACGGGACCGCGCGGCCAATGGCCATCCTGATGCTGATCGGCGGCATCGGCGCGGTGACCAGCGATCTGTGCAGACCAAAGCCGCCGAGCAAGCCGCCCTCGACCGAGGGCAAAAGTGATATATCGATGACACGCGAGAGGAGACCCGTCGCATGAGCCCACCCCTGATTATCGGTGTTCCCGCCTGCTCCAAGGTGATCAACGGGGAACCGCAACACGCCACGCCAACCCGCTACGGCGCGGCGCTGATGGGTGCCGCAGGAGCGATCCCGGTGCTGCTGCCGCCGCTGGGCGAGGCGATGCTGGCCATGCTCGACCGTCTGGACGGGTTGCTGCTGTCGGGCTCGTCGAGCAACGTGCATCCTGAGCTGTACGGCACGGAGATTTCGGTGACGCCGGGCAAGCACGATCAGTTCCGGGACGGCACCACGCTGCCGCTGGTGCGGGCCGCTATTGCACGCGGAATGCCGGTGCTGGCGATCTGCCGGGGCATCCAGGAATTGAACGTCGCCATGGGCGGCACGCTGCACCAGCAGGTGCATGGGGTGGACGGGCGCACGGACCACCGTGCCGGCGGTGGCGGACTGGACCACCAGTTCCGCATGAAGCATCACGTCCATGTCAGCGGGCAGTTGGCGCAGATCATCGGCGACGAGGCCATCATGGTGAACTCTCTGCACGAGCAGGCGATCGACCGTCCGGCGGATGGCCTGGTGGTGGAGGCGGTGGCCGAGGACGGTACCGTCGAGGCAGTGCGGGTGCGCGACGCCACGGCGTTCGCCTTCGGGGTGCAGTTCCATCCCGAGTGGCACTTCGCGACGGATGCACCGAGCCGGGCCATCTTCGCGGCGTTCGGGGACGCCTGCCGGGCGTATCGCGCCAACGAAACGCATCGCACCAGCGGGGCTGCCCGAGCCGACGATGCGGGCGCGCAAGTGCGGGCGGCCTGACATGGAGCTGAACCTCGCGGGCAAGCGGGCATTGGTCACTGGCGGATCGAAGGGCATCGGCCGGGCTACAGCGGAATTGCTGGCCGAGGAAGGCTGCGACGTGGTGATCGTGGCGCGCGACCCGGTGGCGCTGGATGAGGCGGTGGCGCGGGTGCGGGCGCGGCGGCAGGTGGGTGTCACGGCGATCGCCGCCGACCTGTCACGCGAGGACGAGGTGCTGCGGGTCGCGCGCGAGGCGGGCGACATTGACATCCTGGTGAACAACGCTGGCGCGATCCCGCCGGGCACGCTCGCCGGGTTGGACAACGAAGTCTGGCGGCGGGCGTGGGACCTGAAGGTGTTCGGATTTATCGGAATGTGCCGGGCGCTGTATGCCGGCATCGGCGCGCGGGGCGGGGTGATCGTGAACGTGATCGGCTCGGCGGGCGAGCGGTTCGACCCGAACTACCTCGCGGGCAGCACCGGTAACGCGGCGCTGATGGCGTTCACACGGTCCTTGGGACGCGCGAGCGCCGCCAACGGGTTGCGCGTGGTGGGCATCAACCCCGGGCCGGTGGCGACGGCGCGGATGGAGATGCTGCTGCGGCGGCGCGCGGAGACGACATACGGCGACGCGGAGCGTTGGGCGGATCTGTGCGAGACGATGCCGTTCGGGCGCGCCGCGACGCCGGAGGAGATCGCCAACGCGGTGGCGTTCCTGGCCAGCACACGGTCCGGCTACACTTCCGGCACGATCCTGACCATCGACGGCGGCGCCCCCTGATCCCGCGCGTGTGCGGCGTGTGCGGCACGGATTGCCTGCCGCCGTTCCGCGCCCCGCCGGCCGAGTTGGCGCCCGACCTCGACATGCGGCCGGGAGAACCGACGCGCTCGACCTTGCGGGACTGGCTGCGGCAGTGCCGTTCGTGCGGCGCCGTGGCACCCGACCTCGCGGCGTTGCCGGCCAAGGCGCGGGAGGTGATCGAGAGCGATGCCTATCGTGACGCCGACCGGTTCGCCCGCTGGTGCATGCTGTGCCCGGCCGAGGCGCGCGGCGAAGCGTATCTGCGGGCGGCGTGGGCGGCCGATGACCAGGGACGCGATGCTGCTGCATTGCGCCGCAAAGCCGCCGCCGTGTGGGGCGAGCCGATTGGCGCCGAAAGCACGCTGCGGCTGATCGACGTGTTGCGTCGTGCTGGGGAGTTCGCCGAGGCCACGCGGTGCGCGGACGGTCT
>JANXXW010000590.1 GCA_025350425.1 Rhodospirillales bacterium | reverse complement strand
GCACGATCAGCGAACCGCCGCCGATTGCGACGGCGCGGCGCAGGTGGGACGGCATGAAGGCGACCCGGTAGGGCTGCTTCATCGTCTGCTTCACGAAGGACAGCGATCCCGTCGACAGCACGATCATACCCACGCGTCCGGAGAAAAACGCGTTGGTGACGGCGTTGGCGTCGGTGATGCCGTCCGGCATCGTGCGGTCCTTGTGGACGAGGTCGTCGAGGAACTGCACCGCGCCGATGGTGCTGGGGCTGTTGTAATACACCTCTCCGCCGTAATCATGATTGTAGTACTGACCGCCGTTCGACATGGTGAGGCCGCTCACGATCCAGCCGAGATAGTCATAGGTGCCTGGCATCATGAAGCCCCAGCGGGTGGTGTTGGCGCCGTCGCGCCTGACCAGCTTTTGGGCGGCGGCGGCGAATTCCTCCCAGGTTGCGGGCGGCTTGTCGGGATCGAGGCCAGCATCCCGGAACGCGGCAACACTGTAGTACAGCAAAGGCGTCGAGTTCTGGAACGGCACGCCGTAGATGTGGCCGGCCTGCATGGCGTTCATGCGCAAGGCCGGCCAGAACCCCTCCATGAACTTCGCCGTCGTCTGGCCGTCCTTGGTGACCAGCGTATCCAACGCCATCGCCTGCTCGTTGATGGCATAGTCGCGCACGAAGTTGGCGCTCATGATGGCGACGGCTGGCGGGTGGCCGGCGGAGATGGCGGCATGCACCTTGAGGTTCGTGTCGTCGTAGCTGCCGGTATAGACCGGCGTCACATGGATGTCGGGGTGCTGATCGTTGAACACGCCGACCAGGCGCTGCATCTCGCCGGACAGCTTTCCCTGCACCGGAACCGGGAAGAAGAAGTCGATGTCGGTGGCCGCATGGGCAGCACCGCCGGAAAGCGTCAGGGCCAGGATGGCCGAGGCGAGAAGTCTCATGTGACGGGTCCTATTTCAATCCGGTGAAGACAAGGCTTGCGACGAAGCGGCGCTGGAACAGCAGGAAGCCCAGCAGCAGAGGGGCCGCGACCAGCAGCGTGCCGGCGGCCATGACACCCCAGTCCGAACCGCTCTCGGCGCTCGCGGTAAAGCTGGCGAGGCCGACGGTAAGCACCTGGCGGTCGGGAGAGGCAATCGCCATCAGCGGCCAAAGGAACTCGTTCCAATGCGTGGTGACGGACACCACCGCGAACGCAGCGAGGCCAGGGCCGGCGAGCGGCAGCAACACATGGCGGATGACCTGCAAGGTCGAGGCACCATCCACCAATGCCGCGTTCTCGAAATCCTGGGGGATGGCGCGGAAGGTCTGGCGCATGAGGAAAACGCCGAAGGCCGAAGCGCAGTAGGGTGCGGCGATGCCCGCGAGGTGATCGTAAAGGCCGAGTTGCGTGATCATCGTGAGGTTCGGAACGATCAGCACGGCGGGCGGCAGAAGCAACTGCACCAGGAACGCCGCGAAAACCCACTCGCGGCCCCGGAAGCGCAGGCGGGCGAAGGCGTAGCCGGCAAGGCTGACGGTGACGCACTGGACGGCAAGGATGCCGGCGCACAGCAATATGGTGTTACAGTACCAAAGCGGGAAATGCCCGCTGCTCCAGGCCTCGCGGAGGTTGGCGAGGCTGAACGGACCGGCGGGGAGCAACGACGCGACATCGGGTTCCCCGGCGAGGTCGGGCCGGAGGCTCGCGACCGCCATCCAGGCAAACGGGATCGCCCATAGCAGTGCGGCGGTTGAGACCAGTATCGGCGCGGCGGGATGCTTCATGACTCGTAGTGGATGCCGCGTTCGAACGTGCGGAGCGCCACCAGCGACAGAACCAGCAATGCGCCCACGCTGACGACGGTGGCGGCCGACGCGAGGCCGATATCACCGTTCTGCTCGGCCTGCTGATAGATGTAGTACAGCAGCATGTTGGTGGAATCGGACGGCCCGCCCTGCGTCATCACCACGACGTGGTCGATCTGCGTCAGGACGTTCAACAGCGCGATCACCGAGACGAAGCCGAGCGTGGGGCCGAGCAGCGGCAGGGTGATGTGGCGAAAGCGGGTGAGCGGGCCGGCCCCGTCAATCTTGGCGGCCTCATGGTATTCCTCGGGGATGCCGCCCAGTCCGGCCAGGAAGAACAGCATGTAGTAGCCGGTGTTCTTCCAGACCGTGATGGCGATGATCGAGCCGAGCGCCAAGGACGGGTCGCCCAGCCAGTTGGTGGCGCCGATACCGAGCTTGGCGAGGTACCAGTCCAGCAGCCCGCCGCCGGGCAGGAAGATGAACACGAACAACGAGGCCGCCGCGACCAGCGGGATCAGCAACGGCATGACGATGACGGCGCGCAGTATCGAGTTGAGACGCCCGCTCTCTCGCAGCGCCAGCGCGAACAGCAACGCCAGTGCCAAGCTCGGCAGGATCGTGCCGGCGGCATAGATGGTGGAATTGCGGGCGGCGTTGGCGAAATGCGGATCGGCGAACAGGCGGGCGAAGTTGCCGAAGCCCCATCGTGGACTCTGGCCGAAGCGCTGCTCGGTCAGGCCGCGCAGAGTGACGCTGACGATGGGCCAGTACGTAAACGCGGCGAGGAAGATCAGGGACGGCGCCAGCAACAGCGTCGCAAATCCCAGGGGCCCGGTACGCCGGTGCGGTCGGGCGGTCGTGGATGCCATGGCAGGCAAGGTAGTGGAGAGAGACAAATCTGGCACGTCCGGCTAAGGCATGCGGCAGATAGACGCGGGATGATGTTGCGCGCGTGACCGTCCGGCGACGGTTCGGTGACAACCCGCCTGCGCCGGGTGCTATGCGACCAGTTCGTCAGCGTGGAACAGCATCTCCTCAAAAAGATGTCGCACGGTGGCAGCCGGGACCTGGGCGTGGCTGGCGCAGACGGTAAAGAAGGCGCCGTAGGGATCGTCGTGGATGTCCCGCAACGAGTAGTTCGAGAAGTTCTCCGGCATCCACACGCTGCGGCCGAGAAGGCGGCGGCCGTCCGGTAGGTCGTCGCGATGCCACTGGACCAATAGACCGCTCTGTTCGGCAAAGACGGAATACAGTGTGTACTCGGTCCATGTGTGAGCGCTGTCGAGCAAACTGAGCCACGGATCGGCGCCGAGATGGGCCTTGAGGCGGCACGCGATATCCCGTGCCAGCATCTGTGGCGTGACGTTGAGGCCGCGCAGGCCAGGGTCCAGCGGCAGGTTCAGCAGATCGGCGGATGCCTGCCACCAGTGCGGATGCTCCGCCTTGGTCATCCAGGACGTGAAGCATCGGCCTTGGTGCACGAGATGTTCAGGCGCCAGGCGGCGGCAGAGCAGCACATCGGGGTCCAGCGTGAGATAGAACGGGGCCGGGCAGATCGTGGCGAAGGCAAGCTTCAGAACCTGCTGCTTGTACCAGCCAATAGCGTGGTGTTCAGCGATGCCGGGAATGAGGTCGTCCTCGGCGATAAAGACGAGTTCGACACCTCCTGTCTCCGGCAGAGCCGCGCGGATCTCCGCCATCTCGCGCCGCACGCATACGACATGAATAGCAAGTGGCTCAGGCATGTCGAGAAAGGTCGCGAAGCTGTCGAGCAG
>JANXXW010000588.1 GCA_025350425.1 Rhodospirillales bacterium | reverse complement strand
GGATGATCCGCATCCCGTTCGACGCAGACGCGAGAAACCGGCTTCGGCGAAGTCGGTGGAGGTTTGTCCGGCCGCGATCGATTTTGACGCCCGGCATTTCGTTGTTTCCTGTCCGATCGACGTGCGCCTGCGCGTAAGGCTGGAACAGGGAAAGCCTCCCGCGCTGGAAAATGTCGATGGGCCGCAAAGCGCCATCCGCAGCAAGGCGCTAGGCCAAATGATGACGCTGATAAATCGCTCCGAGTGGCGCCATCCGGAGAAGCCGATCCTGCAGTTCCTCACGCCATACGTGTTCGTCGCGGACGACCCAGTTTATATCAACCAGCTGCCCCCATATCTGGATTATATCGATCCTGCATGGCCGGGCGTTCCAATCAGTGGGCGCTTCCCAATCCACATCTGGCCGCGGCACCTGGTTTGGGCGTTCGAGTGGCACGACACGGCGAAAGATCTTGTGCTCTCTCGCGGCCAACCCTGGTTTTATGTCCGCTTCGAGACCTCCGACCCAACCAGGCCGGTCCGGCTTTTCGAAGCTGAAATGACGCCCGGTCTCGAACACTATATCGCGTCGATCGGCGGCGTCACCAACTACGTCAACCGCACCTTCTCCTTGTTCGAGCGCGCGAAACGGCGCCGGCCGAAGACATTGCTGGTGAGGAAATCCTGAGGCCAACGCTGTCGCTTATCCCCGAACGTGGTGCGGAACTCCGCCAGTGTGGGTCCTCCCGGCCCATCACGACTTAACCGCGTCCCCTCGGACACCGATTGACTCTCCCGATTGGGCTAAACGAACGACGACTGGGTAAGACCGGTCACGTTCCCGAACGCGATGTTGGCGCCGTCGCGCAGGGTCAGTATCTCGCTGCCTTGATAGTATGACGCGTTCCCGAGGGCGTGGCCCACCTCGTCCGCGCCGAAGCCGGACAGGTGGACCGTGTCGGCGCCGACCTTGAAGCCCGCGATGTAGGTCGTGTTCGCGTTCCCGGACACGAAGTTGAACAGGTCGGTGCCGAGTGCGGCGACGATGTTGGCGTGGCCCGTGCCGATGTTGAACACGTTGGTCCCGGATCCGCCGACCATGAAGGCATCGGTCGCGTTGGCGTTGAACACGTTGGCGCCCTGCGAGAATTGGCCGGTCATCGTCTCGTGGCCGCCCCAGCCATTCATGGTGGTGCCGGTGCCGCCGCTTGCCATCAGCACGTCGCCGTCGCCGCCGGCGTAGAGCGTGGTGGCGCCGGTCCCCGCGACCAGGAAGTTGTGCCCATCGGTGCCGCCCGAGAAGGCGCCGCCGCCATAGCCGCCCCGAACCTCGACCGAGGCGGTTCCGGTCTGCAAGGCGAGCGTCGCCCCGGCATCCACGGTGATGAGGAGGGTGGCGGCGCCGGCGTTGACGACGCTGTTGCCGCCGATCTCGATCTGGTCGTGGCCCACGCCGACGTTGATGGTGTCGTTGCCCTCGGAGCGAAGCTGGTTGTCGCCGCTTTGCAGGTTTACCGTGTTGACGCCGACGCCGGTGGCGAGAAGGTCGGCTCCGTTGCTCAGCGTGACGGTGTCGTGGCCGCTGCCGGCGGCGATCACGGACTGGCCTGTGCCGTTGGCCGAGAGGACATGCCCGGAGCCGTCGGCCGTGCTGTAGACGGCGACGTCGCCGTTGCCGTTCAGCGCGGCGATCGAGACGGCGTTGCCGCCGTGGGTGACAACCGGCGCGAGATAGAGATCGTAATGCGCCCAACTTCTCATGAGCTCGGCATTGGCCATCGAGTCGTTGATGCTGCTGTTCGCCGAGGTGTTGATAAAGCCGTGTGGGCCAAGTGCGTCTTGTTCGACCCGCCCGACGTCGGTCAGGAGTGTTGGCCCGTCCTCCTTTTCCAGCGCTTGCAAGGCGGTGTTGCTGTCGTGGATGGCGGTCGCGATAACGGTGGAGGCGGCCGGATCGAGGGTCACGCCGGCACGGCCGGCGCTGTCTCGCAAGATGGCGTCGAGCGTTGCGACCGCCGCCAGGTCGACCGTGCGCCCCGCTGAAAGGGCCGCCATACGGGCCTGGGTCGCGATCGAGTCGAAGGCAGCCCTCCCGGCATCGGCGGAAGCGACACCCTTGGCCTCCAAGGCGCCCGCCACCATCGTCTTGATGA
>JANXXW010000587.1 GCA_025350425.1 Rhodospirillales bacterium | reverse complement strand
CCGTAAAGGTGCTGGTTGAAGGCGGCCGCCGCGCCAAAATCGTATCCTTCAAGGATACTGACAGCTATTTCGAAGCATTCGTCGAGAAGCTGCCGGACCATGAAGGCGAGACCAAGGAGCTTGAGGCCCTCGGCCGGACGGTGATCGGTCAGTTCGAGCAGTACATCAAGCTCAACAAGAAGATTGCGCCCGAGGTATTGGTTTCGCTGAACCAGATCGGCGAGCCGAGCAAGCTGGCGGATACCGTCGCCGCCCATCTGACATTGAAGATTCCAGAGAAGCAGGAATTGCTGGAGACCACCAAGATCGGTGAGCGTCTCGAGCGGGTGTTCGGCCACATGGAGTCCGAGATTGGCGTTCTCCAGGTAGAGAAGCGCATCCGCAACCGCGTTAAGCGGCAGATGGAGAAGACCCAACGCGAGTACTACCTGAACGAGCAACTCAAGGCGATCCAGAAGGAGCTTGGCGAGGGCGAGGACGGCAAGGACGAGACCGCCGAACTCGAGGCCAAGATCAAGAAGACACGTCTGTCGAAGGAGGCACGCGAGAAGGTCATGGGCGAGCTGAAGAAGCTTCGCACGATGAGCCCGATGAGTGCCGAGGCAACGGTGGTGCGCAACTACCTCGACTGGATCCTTTCAATCCCGTGGAAGAAGCGCAGCAAAATCAAGAACGACATAGACGAGGCCAAGACGATCCTTGATGCCGACCATTATGGGTTGGACAAGGTGAAGGAGCGCATCCTCGAATATCTCGCGGTGCAGTCCCGCGGTTCGAAGATCCGTGGGGCAATCCTGTGCCTGGTTGGGCCGCCGGGCGTCGGCAAGACTTCGCTGGGCAAGTCCATTGCTCGGGCGACTGGGCGTAATTTCGTCCGCATGTCGCTTGGCGGCGTGCGCGACGAGGCAGAGATTCGTGGCCACCGTCGGACTTATATCGGCTCGATGCCGGGTAAGGTCGTGCAGGGCATGAAGAAGGCCAAGACGTCCAACCCGCTGTTCTTGCTGGACGAGATCGACAAGCTCGGTGCCGATTGGCGGGGAGATCCGTCATCCGCGTTGCTGGAGGTGCTTGATCCCGAGCAGAACGCGACCTTCGCCGATCACTACCTTGAGGTGGACTACGATCTCTCGGACGTGATGTTCGTCACCACGGCGAACAGCCTGCGGATGCCGCAGCCTCTGCTCGACCGCATGGAGATCATCCGGATCGCCGGCTATACCGAAGACGAAAAGGTCGAGATCGCCAAGCGCCACTTGTTCGCCAAGCAGGGCGAGGCCCACAGCTTGAAGAATGACGAGTGGTCCATCACGGACGACGCGATGCGGGAGCTTATCCGCTACTACACCCGTGAGGCCGGGGTGCGGAACCTGGAGCGCGAGATCGCCAACGTGGCTCGCAAGGTCGTGAAGGAGATCGTGACCGATAAGGTCAAGAGGGTCGCCGTCGGGGTAAAGAATCTCGAGAAATATGCCGGTGTGAAGAAGCACCGCTATGGCGACCTCGAGGACGAGGACATGGTGGGCGTCGTCACCGGACTTGCCTGGACCGAGGTGGGTGGCGAGATCCTGACCATCGAGAGCGTGATGTTGCCCTTGCCGGGCAGCAGCACGCTTTCGATGGTGAGGATCTCGCCGCCCACCTCGGTCCAGGCGAGGCCAGTGACGACGCCCACCATGTCCTCGTCCTCAAGGTCGCCAAACCGGAACTTCCTCACCCCGGAGTATTTTTCGAGGTTCTTCACCCCCACCGCGACCTTTTTAACCTTGCTGGTGACGATCTCCTTGACGACCTTGCGGGCGACGTTGGCGATCTCGCGCTCCAGGTTCCGCACCCCGGCCTCGCGCGTGTAGTAGCGGATGAGATCGCGCATCGCGTCGTCGCTGATCGACCACTCGTCCTTTTTCAGGCTGTGGGCCTCGCCCTGCTTGGCGAACAGGTGGCGCTTGGCGATCTCGACCTTCTCGTCCTCGGTGTAGCCAGGCAGGCGGATGATCTCCATCCGGTCCAGCAGCGGCTGCGCCATGTTCAGCGAGTTGGCCGTGGTGACGAACATGACGTTCGACAGATCGTAGTCGACCTCCAGATAGTGGTCGTTGAAGGTCGAGTTCTGTTCCGGGTCGAGCACTTCGAGCAGCGCCGACGACGGATCGCCGCGCCAGTCCTGGCCCAGCTTGTCCACCTCATCCAGTAGAAACAGCGGGTTGGAGGTTTTGGCCTTCTTCATGCCCTGGATGACCTTGCCGGGCATCGAGCCGATATAGGTACGCCGGTGCCCGCGGACTTCGGCCTCGTCGCGCACGCCGCCCAGCGACATGCGAACGAAATTGCGGCCCGTGGCGCGTGCGATCGACTTGCCGAGCGAGGTCTTGCCCACACCGGGCG
>JANXXW010000555.1 GCA_025350425.1 Rhodospirillales bacterium | reverse complement strand
GACGCACCGCGCGTGCTGATGGTGGCGCCGATGTCAGGACATTACGCCACGCTGTTACGCGGGACAGTGCAGGCCTTCCTGCCCGACCACGACGTTTACATCACGGACTGGCGCGATGCCCGCGCAATGCCGCTCATGGCGCCGAATTTCGGGCTGTCCGACTATATCGAGTACGTGATGGACTTCCTGCGGCTGCTCGGGCCGGACACCCACGTGATCGCGGTGTGCCAGCCGGCGGTTCCGGTGCTGGCAGCGGTCGCGCTGATGAACGCATCCGAAATCCAGGCCGCGCCGCGCAGCATGACGTTGATCGGGGGTCCGATCGACACGCGTGAAGGCCCGACCGCGGTCAACGATTTCGCCAAGAAGCACACCTACGATTGGTTCGCCCGCAACCTCATCCACCGCGTGCCGTTCGGCAATCCCGGCTTCATGCGCCGGGTCTATCCTGGGTTCCTGCAACTGGCCGGGTTCATGTCGATGAACCTGGACCGGCATGTCGAGGCGCATCGCCAGATGTTCCTGCACCTCGTGCAAGGCGACAATGAGCCGTTGGCGGCCAAGCGCACCTTCTACGAGGAATATCGATCGGTGATGGATCTCTGTGCCGAGTTCTATCTCGAGACGATCGAGACGGTGTTCCTGGAGCACAGCTTGCCACGTGGATTGTTGAAGCACCGGGGCGAATTGGTCGACGTTTCGGCGGTCGAGCGCACTGCCATGCTGACAATCGAAGGCGAGCGGGACGATATATCGGGCATCGGCCAAACCAAGGCGGCCCATAAGCTGACCACGCGGCTGGCTGAGGACATGCGCGAACACTGGGAGCAGCCGGGAGTTGGCCATTACGGGCTGTTCAATGGCCGCCGCTTCAACACCGAGCTCGCGCCGCGCATCAAGGCCTTCATGCAAGCGCATCGCTAGACTAGGCTGCTTCCAAGCGCCGGCGGCCACGCCGGGCACTTGGGAGGAAAAACCATGTTCGGATTGATGCAGGACCGGCCGCTGATGATCAGCGCCATCCTAAAGCACGCGGCGCGCAATCACGCCACGCAGGAGGTGGTTTCCAAGAGCGTCGCGGGCAAGCTGCATCGGTATGGCTACGCCGAGCTGGAACGTCGCTCGCGACGTTTGGCGCGGGTGCTGCAACGCCTAGGCATCGGCGAACATGACCGTGTGGCTACCCTGGCCTGGAACGGCTTCCGCCACATGGAACTCTACTACGGCGTGAGCGGAATGGCGGCGATCTGCCACACCATCAATCCGCGGCTGTCGCAGGACGATCTTGCGTTCATTGTCAACGATGGTGGGGACAAGCTGTTGTTCGCCGACCTGACCTTCGTGCCGTTGATCGAGGCATTGGCACCGCGCATCGCGGGTCGCGTGCGCGCCGTGGTGCTGATGGCCGATGCCGATGAGATGCCGTCAATGGCGCTCCCGGCCGGCATGGACCTGCTGTGCTACGAGACGCTGATGGCGGCGGCCGACGAGGATTACGAGTGGCCGGAGTTCGACGAGCGAACTGCGTCCTCGCTCTGCTACACGTCGGGCACCACCGGCAAGCCGAAGGGCGTGCTGTATAGCCACCGTTCCACCCTGCTGCATGCCTACGCGGTCAATTCCGCCGACGTATTCGGACTGCGCTCGACCGACCGCGTGATGCCGGTCGTGCCGATGTTCCATGTGAATGGCTGGGGCACGCCGTATTCGGCACCGATGGCGGGCGCGGCACTGGTGATGCCGGGGCGGCACCTGGACGGCACGAGCCTGACCGCGCTGATGAACAGCGAGCGCGTGTCGATTTCTGCCGGGGTGCCGACGATCTGGATGGGGCTGCTCCAGCATCTGCGCTCGAACGAAGGGCGGCTGGAGACGGTAAAGCGTCTGGTGATCGGTGGCTCAGCCTGCCCGCGCGTGCTGCTGGAAGCGTTCGACGCCGAATACGGCATCACAGTGGATCACGCCTGGGGCATGACCGAGACGAGCCCGCTCGGTACCTTCAACGTGCCCAAGGCGAATAACGCCGATCTAGCGGGAGACGCACTAACCCGCCTGCGCGAGAAGCAAGGCCGCGGAATCTTCGGCATCGACATGCGTATCGCCGACGACGCCGGGACTACGCTGCCGTGGGACGGCGTCACGTCCGGAAACCTGATGGTGCGCGGCCCATGGGTATGCAGCGGTTATTTCGGCCACGAGCCCGGCAGCGCGTGCGACGCCAACGGATGGTTCGCGACCGGCGACGTGGCGACGATCGATCCGGACGGATACATGGAGATCACGGACCGCTCCAAGGACGTGATCAAGTCGGGTGGCGAATGGATCAGCTCGATCGTGCTGGAGAACCTCGCCGTCTCCCACCCGGACGTATCGGAGGCCGCGATCATTGGGGTGGCCCACCCGAAATGGGATGAGCGTCCGCTGCTGCTGGTCGTCGCCAAGGCGGGACGCACCATCGACCCGGAATCGGT
>JANXXW010000521.1 GCA_025350425.1 Rhodospirillales bacterium | reverse complement strand
ATGCCACCGGGCGCACGTAGGCATCGGTCAACCCATTGGCCGCAATCACTTCGCGACAGGCGGCATCGAGCTGGTCGGCGGTGTAGGAGATTTTGAACCCGAGGATGTTGCCCGAGGCGATCAGCCGCTCGCTATGCTGGTGCAAGTGGAAGACGGTGCCGCCATACGCCCTCTCGCCTTCGAACACGCTGCTGGCATAGTGAAGACCGTGGGAGAGAACATGCAGCTTCGCGTCGCGCCAAGGCACCATCGCGCCGTCCATCCAGATCATGCCGTCACGGTCATCGAAAGGAATGAGCGTCATAGTTGCTTTTCCCGCAATATTGTTGCTTCAAGACGGCTTAAGCTATGGCTTATGGTCGGTTAAGTCAATAAACCTGCCGTAATGAGGAGGTATGCCTGATATGCCAGACCCAAGGGGCGATCCATCCAAGACCCCCGGCAGCAACCTGCTTTTCCTGCGTGAGGAGGACATTCGCGCGGCGCAGGATATGCTGTTTTTCGCCTATCGCGATTTCACCGGGGGAGCCGATGTGATCCTGGAAGAATTGGCGCTGGGCCGGGCGCATCACCGCGCGCTGCACTTCATCGGCCGCTCGCCCGGTATCTCGGTCAGCGACCTACTTGGCATATTGCGGATCACCAAGCAGAGCCTGTCCCGCGTGCTTACCGCGTTGATCGAGCAGGGCTTTGTGGCGCAGACCCAGGGCCGCGCCGATCGCCGTCAGCGGCTGCTGACCCTGACGCAAGGCGGCAAGGAGTTGGAACGCCGCTTGTTCGAACGCCAACGCGAACGCCTCGCCACCGCCTATCGCGATGCCGGCGGCGTTGCAGTGGAAGGTTTCAAGCGGGTGATGCGCGGCATCATGGACGAGAATGCCCGCGCCAGCATGGATCGCGCCGAACGGATGCGCGGATGATGGCCCCGCACCCCGATGGCGTTTCGCATATTCTCGTGGTCGAGGACGATGCGAGGCTGCGCGCCCTGCTGGCCCGCTACCTCGGCGAACGTGGCTTCCGCGTCACCACCGCCGAGGACGCGGCACAGGCGCGCATCCACCTGCGTTTCCTGCAGCCCGACCTGATGGTGCTCGACGTCATGATGCCCGGTGAGAGCGGCCTGACCTTGACGGAAAGCCTGCGCGCCGAGGGTTTCGCGGTCCCGGTCCTGCTGCTCACCGCCCGTGGCGCGCCGGAGGACCGCATCGCCGGGTTCGAGGCCGGGGCGGACGACTATCTACCCAAGCCGTTCGACGCCCGCGAACTCGAACTCCGCATCCGCGCTCTGCTCCGCCGCGCCGCCGCCCCGCCCCCGGTGCCCGAACCGACCACCGGCCCCTTGCCCCTCGGCCCCCTGGTATTCGATCCCGCGCGAGCGGAGCTACGCGGCCCCGCCGGTCCGGTTCGCCTCACCGGCGGCGAAGCGGCACTGATGTCTGCCCTTGCGCGCAAGCCCAACGAGGTGTTGTCCCGCGAGGAGATCGCTGCCGCCCTCGGCATGGACGACGCCGGCGAGCGGGCGATCGACGTGCAGGTCACCCGTCTGCGCCGCAAACTGGAGGCCGATCCGCGCGAACCGCGCTTCCTTCACACCGTCCGTGGCCGCGGCTACGTGCTGAAACCCGGTGCTTGACGGCATGGGCGCCTAAAGCCGATGCGCGTCGTACTGCCCGGCCAAACCCGCATGGTGAAGAAGATGCTGCCGCGCAGCCTGCTCGGCCGCAGCTTGCTCATCGTGCTGATTCCATTGGTAATTGTGCAGGCCGTGGCGCTCCAGATCTTCTACGGTAGCCACCTTAACCTGGTGTCCCGCCGCTTCGCCGCCGCTGTGGCCGGCGAAATCGCCACCACCGCCGGGCTGCTCGGCCGCTATCGCTCGCCCGCAGATCAGGGCTGGATCTTGGCCAACGCCTGGGACCAGTACGAGCTGAACGTCCGCTTGGCCCCGCCCGGCCCCCTGCCTCCGGACCGCCGCCCTGCCATTTTCGGCGGCTTCGACGACGACCTCGCCACCGCCCTTCGTCAGCGCGTGCGCCTGCCGTTCAGCATGGACTGGGTGTCGGACCCGCAATCCGTGCTGATCCGCGTGGCCCTGCCTGACGAGACGCTCGACATCCAGGCGCCGCGCAAGCGCCTGTACACCGGCACTATCTACCTGTTCATGTTGTGGCTGGTCGGTTCGGCCTTGTTGCTGTTCGGCATCGCCGCCCTGTTCCTCCGCAATCAGGTGCGCCCCATCCGTCGCCTCGCCGCCGCCGCCGAGGCGTTCGGCCTGGGCCGGGACATCGGCATGATCAAGCCCGAGGGCGCCAGCGAGGTGCGCCAGGCCGCCACCGCGTTCAACCGGATGCAAGACCGCATCCGCCGCTTCCTGCTGCAGCGCACGGAGATGCTGGCTGGGGTTTCCCACGACCTCCGCACCCCGCTCACCCGGCTGCGTCTCGCGCTGGCGATGCTGCCCGCCGAGGGGCCGCTACGGCAGGACGTCGCTGACATGACCGAGGACGTGGACGAGATGGAGCGCATGATCGGTGGCTATCTCGCCTTCGCGCGCGGCGAGAGCTCCGAGCAGGCGGTGCCTACCGATCTCGGCGCAGTGCTGCGCGATGTCGTCACCAGCGCCCGCCGGGCCGGCCGCCATATCGATCTCGACCTGCCGGAGCCGCTGACCCTGCCGCTCCGGCCGGACGCGCTGCGGCGGGCACTCACCAACTTGGT
>JANXXW010000499.1 GCA_025350425.1 Rhodospirillales bacterium | reverse complement strand
GAGCACTGGAACGAGGAAGCCGGAAACGTCTGGATGGGGCGCATGCTCAAGCAGTGGCGGCACAACGCGTGGCTCAATCCTGTGCCACGCGCCGATTGGCGGCAGGTCCAGTCCATAGGGATCGTG
The DNA here is from genome assembly GCA_025350425.1 of Rhodospirillales bacterium. Classification (GTDB taxonomy): domain Bacteria; phylum Pseudomonadota; class Alphaproteobacteria; order Acetobacterales; family Acetobacteraceae; genus JANXTF01. The sequence goes on along the minus strand of JANXXW010000499.1, from coordinate 3,156 downwards.
CGACAGCTCATCGAGGACCGCATGTATCCGCTGACGCCGAGGGGGTTGGAGGAAATGACCAGGGAACTTAGCCGGTAGAGACATTCCCGGGGCGGTTCGAGTGGCGGGCGAACTCCCACCGCGCGATTGCCCGGTTGTGAACCTCGTCTGGCCCGTCAGCGAGGCGCAGAGTCCGGATCGACGCATAGGCCCGCGCCAGACCGAAATCTGTGGTGACGCCGCCGCCGCCATGCGCCTGGATGGCATCGTCGATCACTTTCAGAGCAATTCGGGGGGCTGCGACCTTGATCATCGCGATCTCGAGTTGCGCCGCCTTGTTGCCCGCGCGGTCCATGATGTCGGCGGCCTTCAGACACAGCAGCCGCGTCATCTCGATGTCGATCCTCGCCTCGCCGATGCGCTGCTCCCAGACGGATTGCTCGGAGATGGGCTTGCCAAACGCAACGCGGTGGCGAAGCCGCTTCACCATCTTTTCCAACGCGACTTCGGCCACGCCGACGGTCCTCATGCAGTGGTGGATGCGTCCTGGCCCGAGGCGGCCCTGCGCGATCTCGAAGCCGCGTCCTTCCCCCAGAACCAGGTTGCCGGCTGGTACGCGGACCCCGTCCAGCACCACTTCGGCGTGGCCGTGCGGCGCGTCGTCGAAGCCGAAGACCGGCAACATACGGACGATGCGCACGCCGGGCGTGTCGGTGGAGACGAGGATCTGGGATTGCTGGACGTGGCGGGCGGCCGTTTTGTCGGTCTTGCCCATGACGATCATCAGCTTGCAGCGCGGATCGCCCAATCCCGATGACCACCATTTGCGACCGTTGATGACGTAGTCGTCGCCGTCGCGGATGATCTCGGTCTCGATGTTGGTCGCGTCCGAGGAGGCGACGTCGGGCTCGGTCATGAGGAAGGCCGAGCGGATCTGGCCGGCGAGCAGGGGACGGAGCCAGGTCGCCTTTTGGGCCGGCGATCCGTAGCGGTGCAGCACCTCCATGTTGCCGGTATCGGGCGCCGAGCAGTTGAATACCTCGGCGGCGAACTCGACCTTGCCCATCTCCTCCGCGCATAACGCGTATTCCAGGTTGGTAAAGCCGGCGCCGCGATAGTCGCCCTCGTCGTGCTCGCCTGGCGGCAAGAACAGATTCCACAGCCCGTCGGCACGAGCCTTTTCCTTGAGGCCGGCCAGCACGGCCGAAATCTTCCAGCGGTCGATGCCGGGGCCGCTCATCTCCGCGTCGTAGGCCGGGATCGCGGGATAGACGTGCTGGTCCATGAAGTGACGGACGCGGTCCCGGATGTCGCGCTGCCGGTCCGACATGGTGAAGTCCATCGTCTGTCTTCCTGTTCTACGCGAGTTCGGTCGTGGGCAGCGCCGGGCGCTTCAGTTGCAGGCCGCTGCGGCGGCAATGCGCGACGAGATCGCCATGCTGGTTGTAGGCGCGATGTATGAACGTCACGATACCGGCGTTTGGCCGGGACTTGCTTTCCCGGAGATCGGCGACCTCGGTCTGAACGCGCACGGTGTCGCCGTGGAACAGCGGCTTGGGGAAGCGCACCTCGTCCCAGCCCAAATTGGCGATCGCCGTGCCCTGCGTCGTGTCGCCGACCGAGATGCCGACCATGAGGCCCAGCGTGAACGCGCTGTTGACGATGCGCTGTCCGAATTCGGTGTGCTCGCGGCAGTAATGCTCATCGAGGTGCAGCAGCGCCGGATTATGCGTGAGCGCGCTGAAGAACACGTTGTCGGCCTCGGTGACGGTGCGCGAGAGCGAGTGGTTGAAAGTCTGGCCGACGGTCAGCTCATCGAAATACAGTCCGGGCATCCCATTCTCCTCAAATTGGTCTTAGTGGGGCAGGCACGCGCTAACCCTGGCCTTGGGCGACCTTCCATGCGCGGTCGGACATCGGGCCGGCCATGGCGCCGGTTGCCGCCGCGTTTGGATGTGCCGCGGTGCCGTCGAGCGCACGCTTGGCGATGCCTTGCAGGATCGCCGCCAGGCGGAACATGCCGAACGCAAGATAGAACTCCCAGTGGTCGATCCCGCTTCGGCCGGTGCGCCGACAATAGGCTGCGGCATACTCCGCCTCGGACGGAATACTGAGCGCCGGTAGGTCCGCCCCGGCGAGCCCGCGAAACATCTCCGGTACGATCCGCCAGACGATGGAATGGTTGGCGAAGTCCGCCAGCGGATCGCCCAGGGTCGAGAGTTCCCAGTCGAGCACGGCTACGATGCGCGGCTCGGTTGGGTGGAGGATGAGGTTGTCGAGCCGGTAGTCGCCATGGATGATCCGGGGCGGCTGCTCGGGCGGCAGGTGCTCCGGCAGCCAGGAGATCAGCGCCTCCATCGACGGCGACGGGCCGGTTGCCGATGCGCGATATTGCTTGGTCCATCGATCGATCTGCCGCGCCACGAACCGGCTCGGCCGGCCAAAATCGCCGAGGCCGACAGCTTCGGGATCGACGGAATGGAGCGCGGCGATCGTCTGGTTCATGGAGTCGAACACTGAGCTCCGGTCTGCCGGGTTCAAGTCGGGCAGGCGCGGGTCCCACAGGATGCGGCCCTCGACAAAGTCCATCACATAGAAGGCGCTGCCGATCACCGCGTCGTCGGCGCAGTAGCCATGCACGCGCGGCACCGGCACCGCCGATCCGGCCAGGGCGGCCATCACCCGGTGCTCCCGGTCGACGGCATGGGCGCTCGGCAACAAATGGCCGACCGGTTTGCGCCGCAACACGTACTCCCCGGAATCGGCAGACAGGCGATAGGTTGGGTTGGATTGCCCGCCCTCGATCAGCCGGGCTGCCAACTTCCCGCGATAGCCCGGCACGTGAGCCTGCATCCACGCGGGAAGACGCTGAAGGTCTTGCGGCAGCAATTCCGGCATCTCACCCACCATTCTTGGCCTCCCGCATTCGTTGCATCGGACCGAACCTACATGCCCGCCAATGGATATGGTAGAATACGCTGCCGAATAAGGAGCGACGATGACCTGTCGAGGATCGCAAGCGCCATGACGCTACGCTCGATGCTGTTCGTGCCGGGAGACAGCGAACGCAAGCTTGCCAAAGGTGCCGCCTCCGGGGCGGATGCGTTGATCCTCGATCTGGAGGACTCGGTCGCGGCGGACCGGACCGCGCTGGCGCGTGACATGGTGCGGGCCTAT
>JANXXW010000485.1 GCA_025350425.1 Rhodospirillales bacterium | reverse complement strand
GGTGGCGCCCCGGACGGCATCATGTTGCCGAAGCCGGATTCGGCCGCCGATATCATCGTGCTCGACCACTATTTAGCGGCGCTGGAGCAGCGGGACGGGCTACCGCTGGGTGGCATCCGCATCATCCCGATCGCGACCGAGACGGCCCGTTCGGTGTTCTCGTTGGGCAGCTACGTCGGGTGTAGCGCGCGGCTGGCGGGGATCACGTGGGGCGCCGAGGATCTGGCGGCGGCGCTCGGCGCGAGCAGCAACCGGGGCGGCCCGGACGGCTACGCCTTCACCTACGAACTTGCCCGCTCGCTTTGCCTCGCCGGAGCGGCGGCGGCAATGGTGCAGCCGATCGACACCTTGTACGTCGACTTTCGCGATACGGAGGGACTGGCCCGGGACTCGAAGCAATCGCGGCGGCTTGGCTTCACCGGCCGGCTAGCGATCCATCCTGATCAGGTGGCAACGATCAACGCGGCGTTCAGCCCGGACGAGGCCGAAATCGCGCATGCCAGGCGGGTGATCGATGCGTTCGCCGCGTCGCCGGGTATGGGTGTCGTCGGGCTCGATGGTAAGATGTTCGATATGCCGCACCTGAAACAGGCGCATCGGCTGCTTGCCATGGTGCGAAGCACCGAATGACCGACGCGATCCTTGCGCTGAACGCCGGTTCGTCCAGCATCAAGTTCGCGTTGTTCAAGATGGGGCCGGGTAAAACCCTCGAGCCGGCGGTCCGGGGCGAGATGGAAGGGATCGGCACCGAGCCGCATTTCGCCGCACACGACGCGGCAGGAACCGAAATCGGGCAGAAGAGCTGGGCCGGTAACGCGAGCACCGATCACGACGCTCTGCTGGGTTGGCTGATGGATTGGGTCAGGCATCACCTCGGCTGCGACGTGCTGGCCGCGGTCGGCCACCGCGTCGTGCATGGCGGCCGGGATTTCATCGCGCCGGTCCGGCTGACCCCGGAGATCATTGCGGCGCTGGACGGGCTGACGCCGCTGGCGCCCTTGCACCAGCCGCACAGCCTGGCCCCGGTGCGGGCCATCATGGGACGCCAACCGGACCTGCCGCAGGTCGCGTGCTTCGACACTGCGTTCCACCACACGCTGCCCGCCGTCGCCAGCCGCTACGCCCTGCCGCGCGAGTACGAGGACGAGGGCGTGCGCCGCTATGGGTTTCACGGGTTGTCCTACGAGTTTATTGCTGGGCGATTGCGGGAGACCGCGCCGCATCTGGCCGCCGGACGCGTGGTGGTCGCCCATCTCGGCAACGGCGCCAGCCTGTGCGCCATGCGGGACGGACGCAGCCTCGATACCACCATGGGCTTTACGGCGCTTGACGGACTGGTGATGGGCACGCGGTGCGGGACGCTCGATGCCGGGGTGGTGCTGTACATGCTCCAGCAGAAAGGCCTGTCTGCGCCCGATGTGGAGCAGGTTCTTTACAAGAAATCGGGCCTGCTCGGCGTGTCCGGCATTTCCAGCGACATGCGGACGCTGACCGCGAGTGCAGATCCCCACGCGCGGGAGGCGGTCGAGCTGTTCGTGTTCCGCGTCGCCCGCCAAACAGCGGCGCTCGCTAACTCCCTGGGCGGCCTCGACGGCTTCGTGTTCACGGCGGGGATCGGCGAGCATTCGCCCGCAATCCGTGAAGCCGTGTGCGAGCGTCTGGGCTGGCTAGGCGTGCGGATCGACCGCGCCGCCAACGCGAACCACGCCGACCGGATCGCGACGTCAGAAAGCCGGGTGGATGTGCGCGTAATCCCAACCGACGAGGAAGCGATGATCGCCCGCCACACGCGGGACGTGCTGTCCGACGCCGGGGAGACGGGAGGAGCTTAATTTGGCGATATGGTAGTTGCCAAACCCACCAATAAACGTGGGAATGTATGGCGGTGACACCCTCTTTACGAGGCTAAAGGTCATTTCGGATGATTTGCGATAAAGCTAGTGCCGGCTTTCGAGATGGTTCTGAGCGGATTTGAGGAACAGAAATTATCAACCCAAACCAGAATGGCTGCCGCATCTAGGCCATTAAGAGGATCGTATGTTGAACCGCCAACGAACCCGGCGCCAGACAGGAATCCAAAAACCCACTGCTCAAGTTGCTTGGTATTGAGCGTTGGATGAGTGCGATTTTGTGTCCACGTGCCGCATGAAGCTAAACCAGCGCCAATCAAGGTAAAGTCAGCAGATGCTGCTGGGGTGGCCGCACACACCGCCGCAAATAGGAACAGGCCGTGGCGGACAAGTCTCACGGCACCTTCTTACTCTCATCAGGCGCATCCAGTTGCTTCGGTTCGGACGTCGCCTTGTGACGCGCAATCACCTTCAGCTTCTCATCAAACGTCGTCTCGCTTTCGTCGCACCCTAGCGCGCGGGCGGCCTCCTTGAACCGACGCCGCTGGTCATCTGCTGTCGGTTTCATTGAGCGCTCCCAAAGGAGAGTTTTGGTTCGGTGACTTGCGGCCGTTCTACTGTCATGGAAATAGCCTTCGACCTTTTGCATTTGCCGATAAGCTTGGCATCAAAGGTATTGAAAAGAAGTAAGTTGGCGTCCAGGGCGGTCGCGACGTGAAGAGCATCCTTGGGAGCTATCTTGTTATCCCAAACCAGCCCTCGGCTAGTCTCAGCTATGCGCCTTGAGATGTTTCGCACAACGATAAAATCGCTCCGGAAAAACGCTTCCACCTTTGCGCGATTCCCGCTTGGGATTGGCTTCTTGCCCTTCAGCATCAACACCTCGGCAAAGGTGAGGGCGGACGTGACAATTAGAACTTTGCCATCCTTGGCCGCCTCAAGAACCGACTCGCACTCTTTCTCTTTGTCCACTTCCGCTTGTAGCCAGCCCAAAAAACAATCCGAGTCCCAATAGCGTTGATCAGCCATCAGCCTGCCGCTCGCAAAATTCTGTGAACCTCCCAAAAGTCAGGAACTGCCTCGCGCTTGGGAAACTGCACTATGTCATCAACATCAATGCTTACTGGCACCCCGTCCGGGCGATAGCCGATCAGGCCATAGACTTCCACACGCTGCTGAAAACTCTTCATCGCGTCGGACAACTGATCCGGCTTAATGAAGCAAGAGATCCCACGGTCGGTCAACGTCTCATAGATCACGAACCGCATAGCGCCGCGCTCGGAAAGCGTCTGCAATTTTCCGTCTATGGACCCGTAGTCTTCTACTTGCTTGGTTAGCAGCAGGGTGGAGCTAGTAGCTAAACGGTCGGTCACGGCAAGGCTGTGTTTCCTTGTCCATAGACGAAGACTAAAATCTTGCAGTCTCTTGATGACCAACGTTTCCGCGAGATCGTGAACGTGGCGCAGCGCGGCGTCGCTGAAGTGCGGCGGATGGCTCAGGTTGTTCTCTTCCAATGCGACGATACCGTCGCGAATGGTGGAGGCGATCAATCCGACAGTCTCCGGACGGAAGCCAGGCACAGAATTCATCCCAATAAGGTTGCTTCCTGCCTTGACCTGCACGCGCCATTCAACTCGCGGCTTACCATCGCATACAGACTTTGTGACCTCTCCGACCATGCCAAAAAAGGCGCGAATCGCCCGCTGAAAGCGGTCCGGCGTTACGTCAGCGCCGTTCAGTTCCAGGGTCATATCGGCGTCTATGTCGGTCACTGTAGCCAAAAGCGCGCCTCCTGCACAGACGGAGTCTACAGGCCGACGAGACCCTAAAGCTACAACGCAATTGACGGCGAGTCCCGGTAGGTCAGCCGCCTCCCCACGATGCCTCGAAGCGCATTCACCGTCCGCCCTGTATCGTCCACCCTCAACCGCACACGGTTGTTATACCGGAAATCAAACTCAGCCACGTAGCGGTGCAGCTGCTTTGTGGAACAGTGCTGATAAACGCCCTTCATGCCGTGCTTGAACACGCTGTAAAAACCTTCAGCCGTGTTCGTGTGGACGAAGCCTCGTCCATACTCGCTCTCGCCATGGCGGACGGAATCATGCTCGGTGAAATGCTTGTTCAGGTGGGCATACTGGACAGCTTCGTCTGTCATGACATGGGTGCCAGGCGCGACGCTCGCCTTGATGATCGGCAGAAGGTCACTGTCCTTCGTGCCGTCCACATGAAAGGACCGGGAACCACCGCCGCGCTGGACCAGGGTAAGGATGGCGTTCTTGTGCGCGTAGCCTCGCGCGCCTCCCGGCTTCTCGTATTTCGTGCCGATGTAGGTCTCGTCGATCTCGACGGTCACGCCAGCGCCACCCATAGGGGGCAGTACGGTGCCAGCCATCATCGCCGCGCGAAGGCGGTGCGACATGAACCACGCTGTCTTTACCGTCACGTCCAGCGTGCGCGCGAGCTGGTTGCTGCTAATACCCTTTTTGTTGCTGCAAAGCAGATACATCGCCTGCAACCAGACATGCAGCTTCACGTAGCTGGACTCAAACACGGTGCCGACCGTCACGCGGCTCTGCTTGCGGCAGGTGTAGCACTTGTAGAGGCCGGGACGGGTCGCGATCCCGCCCATCTTCTTCATGCGATCGGTGCTGCCACAGTGTGGGCACGTCGCACCATTCGGCCAAACAATACCCTCTAGCTTCGCGTAAGCGGCTTCTTCATCCTGAAAGAAAGGCTGGTTAAGCACGCTGGCCACCGGCAATCTCCGTCTACGAAGCTAACCTATATCGCAACGGTGGGTTTGGTAACTACCATATCGCCTTTTGATAGCGGTGCCCAATGCGTCTGGCGCTCACAACGGCGCTGGTTGCGGAGTGCAGTTGGCGCAAACGGCTGAAGCGGCGTGGCGGGAGCGCCAAAGCCGCTATAGCGGCTTGAGGCCGCGTTCGATTTCAGCGCGGCGGGGTTCCAGGAATGGCGGGAGGGCCAGGCGCTCGCCCAGCGTGTCCGCGCTTTCGTCGGCGGCAAATCCGGGTCCGTCGGTGGCGATCTCATAGAGAATGTTGTTCGGGCCGCGCGTGTAGAGGCTCTGGAAGTAATAGCGGTCGATCGGGCCGCTGAAGCGGATTCCGAGTTGCTGGAAACGCTCGATCCACGCCCGGTACTCGGCGTCGTCGCTGACCCGGAAGGCGACGTGGTGGACGCCGCCGGCGCCCGGCTGGGCAGGCGCAAGGTCCGGCTCGACCCGGACATGCAGCTCCGCCGAAAGGCCACCCTGGTCCATTTCGTAAACCTGGACCGTGACGCGGGGGCGCTCGGGGTCGACATAGGTGCGTGTGCGCCGCATGGCCATCACCTCCGTCAGGAACGGGTCGGACGGGTGCAGGTCGGGCACGCTCAGGTGGACCGGCCCGAGGCCCCGGATCTGGTGTTCGGGCGGGACCGGGCTGGCGGCCCAGGGGAAGGCGGCCCCCTCGCCGTGATCGTCGATCAGGGCCAGCCGCTGGCCTTCGGGGTCCTGGAACTCCAGCGTCAGTCGACCGTCGATCTCGCGCGCCTCGGCGGCTCGTATCCCGGCAGCGCTCAAGCGGTCCGCCCAGTAGGTGAATGTCCCCGCACCCGAAACCCGCAGCGTCGTACCGACGATGGCGTTTGTGCCGCGTTGCTCTGGTCCCACGGGCCAGTTGAAGAAGGTGAGGTCGGTCCCGGGACGCGCCTCGCCGTCCGCGTAGAACAGGTGGTACACCTGCCGCAAGCAGAGCCGCGTGACGGTCGGCACCGTGTTTGAGTCCAGCTACGTGAAGCTGCATGTCTGGTTGCAGGCGATGTATCTGCTTTGCAGC
>JANXXW010000484.1 GCA_025350425.1 Rhodospirillales bacterium | reverse complement strand
GCCAATACCGCCTGGGTGCCGTCGCCAACCGCTGCGACGCTGCACGCGCTGCACTATCACGAGGTCGATGTCGCCGCCCGCCAGGTGGAACTGTCCAAGCGCGCGCCAGCCAAAAACGCCGACATCCTCACCGTCCCGCTCGCCGATCGTCCGAACTGGTCGCCCGAAGACGTGCAACAGGAACTGGACAACAACACACAGGGCATTCTCGGCTACGTCGTGCGCTGGATCGACCAGGGCGTCGGCTGCTCCAAGGTCCCTGACATCCACGACATCGGGCTGATGGAGGACCGCGCCACGCTGCGTATTTCCAGCCAGCACATCGCCAACTGGCTCCGTCACGAAATCACCACGGAAGCACAGGTGACGGAGACGCTGAAGCGGATGGCGCTGGTGGTGGACCGGCAGAACGCCGATGACCCGCTGTATCGTCCGATGGCACCGGGCTACGACGGCGTGGCTTTCAAGGCGGCGTGCGACCTCGTGTTCAAGGGACGTGAGCAGCCGAACGGCTATACCGAATTCGTATTGCACGCCCGCAGGCGGGAAGCCAAAGCGGCCGCCTGATCCTCGGCGGCCCGAAGGAGGCCGTTATGCTAAACTGGATTCTCGCAAGCGCCGGCATCCTGCTTTGGGGTGTCGGTTTCGGCGCGTATTTCTGGCAGGGAAGACTGATCGAACTATGGGCGAGGCTCCGCAAACCCGAAGATAGCAAGACCTAGGCCGCGCCCACGCGCCGCGTAGGAAATGCGCGTTGCCGTGGTTCCAGCAAGACACGTGCGGATGCGCGAACACGACGACGCGTATCAGGCGTGGCCCTGCATGGGACCGGAGCGCGGCAGGTGCAGCGCGACCGTGGCCGCAACCATGCCATCGACGGTGTAATCGCGGGCGCGCTCCTGGGCCAGGGCAGCCATCTCGCCCGGCGATTCCAGCAACCGCGCCAGCGTGTCGCGCAGGCCACTATTGTCGTCGGGGTGAAAGAATAGCGCGGCGCCACCCCACAATTCGCGGAAGGTGGGGATGTCGGCGAGCGCCAGGGCCATTCCGGCCTGCGCCGCTTCAAGCACCGCAAGACCGAACGGCTCGTAGCGGGCCGGCGCACAATAGACGGTTTTGGAGGCCATTTCGAGAGCGAGATCGGCTTCACCGAGCGGCCCCGTCGCGCGCAAATGGGTAAAGACGACACGCGCGAGATTGGGGCCGGTAAGCGGTCCGGCCGCCACCACCTCGCAATCGAGGCGACTGGCGGCATAATCGAGCGCAGTCACGTTTTTCCCGTCGTCCCACAGGCGTCCCGCTGTCAGTACCCCGGGGCTCCGCATGACATCGGGTACCGCCACGGGGACACGACCGTTATGGACCGTAACGATCGCCCGGTCCGGCCGGTATGCGCGAGCGAGTTCGGCGGCGAACGCATGGGTTGGGGCGATGACGGTGTCGGCTTCCGCCAGGCCGTAAGCCATGAATTCCGCGCGCCACGCGAGATCTTCCGGGAGTGCTCCGCCCCGGACTGCCTGCCACCAGGTTTTCACGCAGGAATGCGCGACGGCGACGGTCGGGACCGACCACGGTGCCTGGGCCGCCAAGGCTGGCGTGTGCAGATGCACGCTATCCGCCCGAAGCCTTGTAGCCAGTCCGGCGAGGGCGGCGGTCGCAGCACGCAACTCGCCAGGATTTTTCGCCGCCCAATCCAGCGGAAGGCTGGTCGGGATAACCTGCAAGCCATCGATCGCGCGGAGTTCGGCGCGCTGCTGGATCGAAGGCAACGGACCGAGCAGGACGAGGATGGGTTCGATGCCCGCCATTATCATGCCTTGCGCAAGATCCAGGCTGTAACGCCAGACCCCGCCGACGGCGTCGGCAGTCAGCATGATGCGCGTCAAACCAGAGCCACCTTTTCCATAAAGACGCCCTCTGGTTCAGGCAAAGGCAGGGGTGCCTGGTCCTGGGTTTCGCTAAAGTGGCTGACCCCGGTGCCGGGTCCCTTGGGCGCGCGCAGTTCGGGCCGGAGGAGGGGCTTGTGGCTGCCGTAAGCGATACTGCCGGCAAAGCTCCAAGGCGGATTGGCGAATGCTACTTTCATTGTACTCGCTCTACCGCGCGCGTGACCTTTTCGGCCACACACCACTCCGCGAGGCGGGCAATGCCGGCCCTCCAGGTCATAGGTTCGGCGGGGCCCAGCGCGGCGGTGGCTGCCAAACGCTTTCGGCAAGGCGGCGCAGCGCGTCCAACAGACGGACGGCACCGTGGACGTTGATCTCGAAATCCTTCGTGGGATCGATCACGCTGGTGGTCACCGCAACCTAGGCCGCTAATGCCGGTTATGATGAATCACCGTGTCGATGCCCTCCAGAGCCTGAGCCACGGCACCGGGGTCGCGGACATGGGCCTCGATCAGTTCCAGATCGTGCAAGATGGGATTGCAGTCGCCATCGACGGAGTGGACCTGCTCGATCATGCTGTCGAGCAGACGGACCTCATCGCCCCGCTCCAGCAAGGCGCAGGTTAAATGGCACCGGACGAAGCCGGCACCGCCGGTGATAAGAATTCGCTTTCCCATGCCCGCGTCGCGCCCATAGAATCGACATCAAAACGATAAACACGTAACCGGGAAAACTGTTCCCTTGTTCGTGACGATGAGTTCGAGGTTTCAACAGACAGGCGGGTAGATGAGTTGCGAACCGTTACGCTACTGGGAGAATCTGGCCACGAACATCGAGTTCCATTGCGGGACATTCCTGCTTACGGCCGACGAGATCGTGGCATTCGCCGAGCGGTTCGACCCGCAACCTTTCCACCTCGATCAAACCCTGGCCGAGAAATCCTATTTCGGCACCCTCGTCGCATCGGGTGTCCATACCCAAGCGGTGGCGATCGGATTGCTGGTGCGAGCGACGGCTGACGTGGCGGTCGTGGCGGGCGGATCGCTGCACGAGGCCCGCTTCATGGTGCCCGTGCTGCCGGACACGACCTATGACGTTACCGCCCGATGGACCAACACGCGCCTGTCAGCACGCAGTCCCGACCGCGGCATCGCCAGCGTGTCCGGTGAGGCGCGAGATCCCGAGGGGCGAACCGTCATGAGTTTCGGAGTAACCTACATCGTCGCGCGGTTGCCAACCCACACCTCCGCGACGTGATTTGAGCCAAAATACTTGCGCCGTGCCTCCCGCCGCGCTTGAAGCGGCCCAACCACTGGAGAGATACGATGGCGAGCAAGCATCCTGAGACGCTGGCATTGCATGCCGGCTGGCGGCGCGATCCCGCAACCACCGCGGTCGCGGTGCCGATCTACCAGACCACCTCATTTCTGTTCGACGATGCCGATCACGCGGCCGACCTGTTTGGCCTTCGTAAGCTCGGCAACATCTATACCCGCATCATGAACCCGACCTCCGACGCGCTGGAGCAGCGCATCGCGGCGCTGGAGGGTGGCGTGGCCGCGGTGGCCTTCGCGTCCGGCCAGGCGGCATCAGCCATCGCGGTGCAAAACCTCGCGCGCGCCGGCGACAACATCGTGTCCTCGACCGATCTGTATGGCGGCACCTACAACCTGTTCGCGCATACCTTCCGTGACATGGGCATCGAGACCCGCTTCGTCGATCCGGCGGACCCGGAAGCGTTCGAACGCGCAACCGATAGCCGCACGCGGGCGTACTACGCGGAGACGCTGCCCAACCCGAAGCTGCGGGTGTTCCCGATCGCGGAGGTCGCCGCGATCGGCCGCCGACACAACATCCCCCTCATCATGGACAATACTGCGGCCCCCCTGCTGGTGCGCCCGTTCGACCATGGCGCCGCCATCGTGGTGTATTCGTTGACCAAGTATCTCGGAGGCCACGGCACCTCCATCGGCGGCATGATCGTGGATGGCGGAAATTTCGACTGGGACGCTGATCCCGAGCGGCAGCCCGCGCTGAATACGCCGGACCCGAGCTACCATGGCGCGATCTGGGCGCAGGCAGCCAAGCCGATGGGACCAATCGCCTATATCCTGAAGGCACGGGTGACACTGCTGCGCGACCTTGGCCCGGCGATCAGCCCGTTCAACTCGTTCCTGATCCTGCAAGGCGTGGAAACCTTGGCGCTTCGGATGCGGGCGCATTGCGAGAATACGCTCGCGGTGGCCAAATTCCTGGGTGGGCGCGCGGACGTGACGAAGGTGATCCATCCGTCCACGGCGACCGGGCGCGATGCAGAGCTGGTGGCGAAGTACATGCCCCGCGGCCAAGGCGGATTGTGCGGGATGGAGCTGGCGGGCGGTGCCGTCGCCGGCAAGAAGTTCATCGACAGCCTGAAGATGCTGTACCACGTTGCCAACATCGGCGACGCGCGTAGCCTGGCAATCCATCCGGCGAGCACCACCCATTCGCAGCTGCTCGAGGAAGAGCAACTCTCGACCGGAGCCTCACCGGGCTACGTCCGGCTCTCCATCGGCATCGAGCATATCGACGATATCATCGCCGACATCGAACAGGCGCTCGACGCGGCAAAAGGCTGACAACGACCCGGCAGGATCGGCCGCATAAGGCAGATCCTGCCGGGATCACACCCCCGAACTCTACCGTGACGGCAGGAGTTTCCTGGCACGCGGCTTGCGAAGTGAGCAGGCAGGCAAACAGGAAACTCCGATGTCCATCGACGGTATCGCATCCAATATTCAGGCTTACCAAACCGCACAATTGAGTGGCAATTCGGCGAGTAGCGGCATGTCGCCGTTCACGCCCTCGACTGGCGCCAAATCCAACTCAGCCAGCACCGCCGCCGGGTCACTGCAAAACCTTTCCTCCGGCTTGCAGAACGTGCTGCTGCAAATGCAATCCAGTGGTGGGAACATCACCGAGGCGGGCAATCCCACACAGGCCGCGCCCGGCATGCCGCACCACCATCATCACGCGCACGCTCAGCAAGGCACCGCAAAGACCGCCTCGGCGACATCAGCCGGTTGAGGTGCGGATCATCCACGCGCGCTGTATCCGCCATCGCACGGTATCGCGGTTCCCGTCACGAAATCCGACGCCCGCGCGGCCAGGAACACCGCGATCCCCGCAAGGTCGTCCGGCACGCCCCATCGGCCGGCAGGGGTGCGGATCAGCACCTGTTCGTTCAGACCCTCCACCTCGGCACGCGCGTTGGCAGTGAGTTCCGTATCGATCCAGCCGGGAAGCACGGCATTCACCTGGATGTTGTCCTTCGCCCAGGCGGCCGCCTGCGATTTGGTAAGCTGCACGACACCGCCCTTGCTGGCTGCGTACGGAGCCGCGAAAGGCGCGCCGAACAGTGACATCATCGAGCCGATATTGATGATCTTGCCGCCACCGGCCTTCAGCATCTCGGGATAAGCTGCCTGGCTGCAAAGGAAAACGCTGGTGAGGTTGGTATTCAGCACGCGATGCCACTCGTGCTCCTCGTATTCGTGCGGCTGCTTACGAATGGCGATGCCGGCATTGTTGACCAGGATATCGAGCCGCCCGAAACGCGCTACCGTGTCGTG
>JANXXW010000467.1 GCA_025350425.1 Rhodospirillales bacterium | reverse complement strand
GCGTTCGACCAGCGCGCGCACGACCTGGGCGGTAAGGTCGTCAGGGCGGATTCGAGTGAGGGTCCCTTTATGCGCCGGTTGGAAAGGGGACCGGGCATACCCGACGATCACCACGTTTTGCATGGATGTTCCTGTTTCTTGGGAAGTTATCAGTCGGCAGCACGACGGCCAGCCTCATTGTCCAGCGCGGCTTGCACTTGAGCATGTATCTCGGTCAATTCAGCGAGCGTCTGGTCGATCGCCTCGCGCTGCTGCTTCAGGTCGCGCACTCGCTCCGACACCCGCTCCAACAGCAGCAACTGCTGGCTGCGGTGGGTCACGTCGGCGTCGTAGAGATCGAGGTAGCGTTTTATCTCGACTAAGCTGAACCCAAGTCGCTTTCCACGTAGGATCAACATCATCCGGGCCCGGTTGCGATGGCCATAGACGCGGGTGGTCCCGGCGCGCTGGGGCGTGATGAGCCCCTTGTCTTCGTAGAAACGGATCGCCCGTGGCGTGATGTTCAGGTCGCGCCCTAATTCCGAGACCGTGTAAAGCCGTTCCGACATTGGATCTCCGTCCAAGTAAGAGAAATTAACGTATACGGCAACCCGGCGAATTCAAGGTATTTGGTGCGCAGCCTCTTCAGCGACCAGTTCCTTGCGAGAGAGCTTGCCGATCATCGTCTTCGGCAGTGTGGTGCGTATCTCGATCAGCTTCGGCATCTCGATACGCGAGACATGGTCGGCCAGGAACGTCAGCAGTTCCTCGGGTGTGGCGGTATGGTTGGGCTTCAGCACGACGAAGGCTTTCGGGGCTTGGCCTCGATAAGGGTCTGGAATGCCGATGACGATAGCCTCGGCAACCGCAGGATGTTCATACAGCGAGTCCTCCAGCACACGCGGGTACACGTTGTAGCCGCTGCACAATATGATGTCCTTGAGGCGGTCGGTAACGAACAGGTAGCCGTCATCGTCGAGGTAGCCGACGTCGCCGGTGCGGAGCGCGCCGTCGACAAAAACATCGGCGGTGGCCTCGGGCCGCTTCCAGTAGCCGGCCATCACCTGTGGGCCGCGCGCACAGATCTCGCCGCGCTCGCCAGCCGGCAGCACGCGGGTGATGTCGGCGAGGTCGCGGATCTCGATGCTCGTATCGAGCATGGCGGGACCGACGGAGCCGTCCTTGATCAAGCCGTCTGGCGGATTGCAGGCCAGCACCGGAGAGGCCTCGGTCAGTCCATAGCCTTCCACCAGCCTGCAACCGGTCAGGCGCTGGAAGCGAGCGCGCAGTTCGGGCGGCAATGGCGCGCCTCCTGAAATGCAGGTCCGTAGACTGTCGAGGCGGGAGGGCTTTTGTTCGGCGGCAGTGGCGATGGCGGCGTAGATGGTGGGCACCGCGTGGAAGATGGTCGCACGCTCCCGGGCGATGGCGCGCAACGTCGCCTTCAGTTCGAAACGCGGATACAGCAGCAGTTCGGCGCCCATCTCGATGCTGGAATTCAGGATCGCGGTCATGGCGAACACATGGAAAAAGGGCAGTACGCCCATCACGCGTTCCTGCCCTGGCCGGAAGCTCGGCATGTGACAACTGACCTGCCGGGCGTTGGCGGTGAGGTTGGCGTGCGTCAGCATGGCGCCCTTGGGCTCACCCGTGGTGCCGCCAGTGTATTGCAGCACCGCGACATCGCGCGCCGGGTCGATCCAGACCGGGGTGGGTGGCAGGCTGGAGGCAGTCAGGTCGGACCACCGAAGCACGCGGTCGCCATAATCCGGGTAGGCGGTGAGTTTGCGTTTCAGCAGCCGGTACAGCGTGGCTTTGGGCTGCGGAAGAACCCCCGCGATCGGGCAGACCACCATGCGCTTGAGCATGGTTTCATCCAGCAAGCCGCGCACTTTGTCATGGATCATCGCAAGGTCGGGCACGACCATCAGCGTGGTGCCGGAATCGTCTATCTGGCTCCGCAACTCACGCGGCACGTAGAGCGGGTTGAAGTTGACGACCGTGGCACCGGCTTTGAGCGCCGCGAAGTAGGCGACGATGTAATAGGGTGTGTTTGGCAGGCACAGGCCGACGTGATCGCCCCGGCCGATGCCGATATCCTGGAAACCGCGCGTCAGGCGTGACACCCACCCGCCCAGTTCGGCATAGGTCCAATGACGCGCCATGAAGGACATCGCCGGACGGGCTGAGTATAGCGCAACGGCACGATCGAGCAGGTCCGGCAGTGAACGAAGTTCGACCATACCATCCGGCATCGCTTAAAATTTGACTTTGAAGCCCAGGCTCGCTGTTTCAGCGCTGCTGCTGTACTTGCCCACAAGCAGGCCCGAAGTCGCCGAAGCCGCGTTGTTGATTGGCTGGGAGGCGAAGAACACGTGGGCATAGGCGGCCTGCAAGGTCACGTTCGGCGTGACGTCATACTGCGCGCCGATGCCGAGGATTACGCGGTCGCTATCCGGAATGCGGCTGGTCCGCGTCTGGTTCGTGACCGGGCTTTCGTCGTAGGCCACGCCGCTTTGCAGCATCAGCTGGTCGGTGACGCGATAGTTTGTGCCGATCGACACAAAGCCCGTGTTGCGCCAGTTCTCCTGGATGACGCTGCCGGGCACGCCGGGCGTGGTCGGGGTCACGTTGATGGATTTGAGTGTGGACCAGTCGGTCCACTGGATGTCCGACATCACCGCCCATTGCGGCGTGATCTGGTAATAGAGGCCGAGCGTTACGTTGTCCGGCAGCGTAATTTTGGTCCGCGCGCCACTGTTGAGAAAGTTCAGACGCGCGGCCGTCGCCGGGCTGAACACACCGGTCAGCGGCGGAACCGAGATGGACTGCGTGCCGGTGATGCCGTGCTGGATGCGACTGCGATAGTCGAGGCCGATCCGGAAGGCCGATGTCACCTGATACAGTGCGCCGATGTTGAAGCCTGCGCTCACGTCACTTCCGTGCAGGTCGGCGCGGGGATCGCCTGCGAGCCCGGCGAGTGGGCCGGTGTTGATGGCCTGGGTCAATCGCGAGGTGAAGGTGTCGATCACCGGACCACCGCCGATGGAGAGTTGATCGTTGATCTTGAACGCGATGGACGCCGAGAACGCGACGTCGCTGATCGAGGATACGAGGCTTTGGTAGCGGCCGACAAAGTTGCCGGGGTTGGTGACGCGCTGTCCGAACGGGGCGGTCACGGCAACGCCAAACTTCACGTCGGGCGAGTAGCTCCAGACGCCGAACGCGCCACCTGTCGCTGCGGATTGGATCAGGTTGCCGCCCTGGGAGCCGGGCGTGGTGCTGGTCGGTCCGGTCGCGTTGAAACCACTGAAATTGATCGTTGGGAATATCCCATTGATGGAGCCGTCTATCTCGGTCTGGTTCAGCCGTACCATGCCTGCCGGATTGGACCACGCGGTCGAAGCATCATACGCCTTGGCGGTATTGCCGGCGAAGGCGTTCGCCATCCAGTCGGTGGCACCTTCACGCAGGCCAAAACCCGCAGCCGCTGCTGGCGTCGCGGCACAGGCCAACGCGACGGTTCCAAGACCCGCGACGAATACATTATGGCGCAACTTGACTGTCGGCATTTTGGTCGTCCCCCAAGGTTTGCACGGCATCGACGGCCGCATCACTTATTAGTCGTTAGCCTACCCTATACGGCAGCCTCGTGGAACTAGGACCATGGAAGCGCGAGGCATGGACGTGGTTTTGGGAGATTGGTCTGGCAAAATGGTCACAGTGTGGGAAACGTTGTGAATTTCGCTTGCCTCGGCGCCCCGGGCGCCACAAAACTCCCATAAAATCAACAGGGGAGCGGCGTGCCGTGAAAGATATCGAAACGAGAACCATCGCCAAGGTGTCGGCGCGTCTGATTCCGTTCCTTATACTCTGTTACTTCGTGGCCTATCTTGACCGGGTGAACGTGGGCTTCGCCGCGATCACCATGAACAAGGATCTTGGCCTGACCGCGACCGCCTTCGGTTTCGGGTCCGGCATCTTCTTCATCGCCTATTTCCTGTTTGAAGTGCCGTCCAACTTGATGCTCGACAAGTTCGGCGCCAGGAAATGGATCGCGCGAATTATGATTACCTGGGGCATTTTGTCGGGCGCCATGGCGTTCATCCCGCAGATCTCGGCCATGACCGGCATATCGAAGGAATACACGTTCTATTCCGTTCGCGTGTTGCTGGGCCTCGCCGAAGCCGGGTTCTTCCCTGGGATCATCTTCTACCTGACGTTGTGGTTTCCGGCCGTCTACCGGGCACGGATTATCGGCTATTTCATGGCCGCGATCCCGCTTTCCTCGGTCATAGGTTCACCCATTTCAGGCGCGTTGCTGGGATTTGACGGCTATCTCGGGATGGCCGGCTGGCAGTGGCTGTTCATCATCGAGGCGGTCCCCGCGATCATCCTGTCATTCGTCGTGCTCGGCTACCTCACCGACCGCCCGACACAGGCGACCTGGCTAGCTGAAGACGAGCGGACCTGGCTTGCAGCACGGCTGGTCGCTGAGGAAAAGCAGCGTGTGGCGGCAGAGCATTTCAGCGTCATGAAAGCATTGCTGGATCCACGCGTGCTCGCCCTGTCGCTGGTCTATTTCGGCGCGGTCGCCTGCATTTATGGCGTCGGCTTCTGGCTGCCCCAAATCGTAAAGGGGTTCGGCGTGAGCACGTTGCAGACGGGCTTCATCACCGCCATTCCCTATGTGGTGGGTGTCGTCGGTATGGTTTGGTATGGGCGGCGTTCGGATGCCATGAAGGAACGTCGCGGCCATACCGCCGTGGCGCTCGCCATCGCCGCGATCGGCATCGCCGCCTCCACGATCTTCGACGATCCCACTACCAAGATGGTGTTGCTCTCGTTTGCGGCGTTCGGAGTGTTTTCGTCGCTCCCTGTATTCTGGACGTTGCCGACAGCTTTTCTTAGCGGCGCGGGAGCGGCGGCCGGGATCGCGGCGATCAACTCCATTGGCAACCTGTCTGGCTTCGCCGGCCCGTTCGTGATGGGCTGGGTCAAGGACAGGACAGGCAGCTTCTCAGGTGGATTGTTGGTGATCGCCGCCTGCGCCGCGGTTGCGATGGTGATCGTGCTACTGCTTAACCACAACTCGGCGCTGGAGCAGGCGCCGGATACCCGGGCCTATCCGGCGGAATAGGCATCAATGGCCGCCTTCCAGGTAGGCGGCGCGGATCTCGGGCCGGGCGAGTAGCTCGGCCCCAGTACCGGCCATGGTGATGGCGCCGTTCACCAGGACGTAGCCACGATGGGCGAGGCGCAGCGCCTGAAACGCGTTCTGCTCCACCAGGAGCACCGTAAGGCCAGTGGCGCGGTTCAGTTCGCGGATAGCTCCGAAGATCTGGCGTACCACCAGCGGGGCCAGCCCTAGGCTCGGCTCGTCCAGCAGTAGCAGGCGCGGCCGGCTCATCAGCGCGCGGCCGATCGCCAGCATCTGCTGCTCGCCCCCCGACAGCGTTCCGCCCCGTTGGGCGCGACGTTCCCGCAGGCGCGGAAACAAGGCGAAAACCTGCTCCATGGTCTCGGCGGTTTCAGCGGCTGCCTTTCTGTGCGCGCCCATCAGCAGGTTTTCATACACGCTCATGCGCGGGAAGATACGCCGCCCTTCGGGTGACTGGGCGATGTCACGCCGCATGATCTCGTGCGTTGGCAACTGCGTGATATCCTGGCCGTCATAGGTGATACGCCCGGCGCGGGCGCGCGGGTTGCCGCAGATCGCCATCATCAGCGTTGACTTGCCCGCGCCGTTGGCACCGATCAGCGTCACGATCTCGCCAGGATTCACCTCGATGTCCACGCCCTTCAGTGCCTGGATGGCCCCGTAATAGGCGGTCACGCCGGACAGACTAAGGAGCGCAGTCATGTGGCACTCGCAGAAGCCGGTGTTTCGTCCTCGTCGCCTTCGCCGAGATAGGCTGCGATCACGTGTGGATCGTTACGCACCATTTCGGGCGTGC
>JANXXW010000423.1 GCA_025350425.1 Rhodospirillales bacterium | reverse complement strand
CCACGCCGACAAAAAACGAGATACCTCCGGTGGCAAGCAAGTAAATCGTGAACCAGCGCAACAATTTATGTGAGATATATTTGTAATTATCTAATAAGGGTAGACAACGCAGTTGACGTGCCAAAGCCCTGTGAACGTTGAACGCTTGGCAACTTATGCGAACTTTCCTCCTAAATTCCTCATTGAACCCAGAAGTTACCTCTTCGAATGCCAATGCATTCTCGGCGCGGACGAACCGATGGCCGGCACAAAGCACACTCAATGAAACATACATATCTTCGATGAGATCGACCGGAACAGGCTTATGCAAACTGCGTCGGATGGCGAAAAGCGAGCCGTCGGCGCCCACGACGGAGCCCGTAGCGCATTCCAGACGCTTGATTGTCTCCTCGAGCCGCCAGTAAAGCGAACCGGTTTTCGCAGTACCCTGCCCGTTTCCACCCTGGTATACGAGATGGCCGCACACCCCGCCGATGTCTGGATCGGAAAACGGCGCAAGCAGATGCGTTACGGCATCAGTCGCAAGTTTCACATTGGCATCGCTGAACATCACGAAGTCGGCGTTCGCGCGAGCGACGAGCGTATTCATCCCGTGAGTCTTGCCAAGCCGCACATCTGACGCCACGACATCTATCGCGGCATCGAACTCCGAAAGGATTTCACGTGTCCGATCCGAGGCCCCATCCACATAGATCGACAATGACAGCTGAGGATACGCTTTTTGTAATTCCAGCATATTGAGTGCCTTGGCACGGATGACACCTTCTTCATTGTAGGCGCATACGCACAGGGCAGCGGTCAAGTTAACCGGAGCTTTCGCGACAGGCTTAGCCGAAAGTCGGCTGATCAGAACCAAGCTGAGAGGATAAGTAACGAACGGATGTAGGGCCAGCACCAGAAGCGCCACCCCGACTCCCAGAAATACGAATGCCACTTCTATACGATCAAAGCCGCATGGAGCGAACCACGTGATGCAGCACTCAACCGCTCCACGGCTTCCAGGATGTCGTTTCGCCGAGCCTTGCGATCGACCACCAGCATCGTTGCATCAACGCGTTGCACCAGCGCAGCCGCGTCCGACGAGGTAGCCGCCGCCGCGTCCAGGACAATCAACTCATAGTCACGCCGCGCTTCGACGAGAAGATTTTGGAATGCCACACTTGTTATGAACGTGTTCGAACCGGCGATCCGACGCCCGGTCAGCAGCAGGTCGAGACGGGTATCGTCATCGACGTCGATCATGTCGCGCCAGTCGGCGCGCTCCGTCAGCACGGCGGAAAGCCCGGTGTTGCTACTTCCCAGCAACCGCCCCAGTCCGGGGGTGACCAGGTTGCCCTCGATCAACAGGACACGTTCACCATCCGCCGCAGCGATGCGAGCAACAGCGGCAGCAACGATCGACGCTGCGCCATCCGCGCCGACCGAGGTGAACGCGACTACGCGTGGTGAACTACTGCGTCCAGCAAACCGTATCTGGGCACGCAAAACTCTCGCCAATTCGGTGGTCGATGTTGCCGGCTTCGCAAGAACCCCGTTCATGAAGCCGTTTCGACCAGGCGTGATGAGCGCACGCGGTATCGAGGCCAGCACGGGAACTCCAATGCTCCGTGCAAACTGGGCACTTCCGTCGAACTCTTCGACGGTGCCGATCCGTGTCAACGCCAGTAGACAACCGAGAATGAGCCCGCTGATTCCACCCATACCGACAATCAGCTTGGTATTCGGTCCCGAAGGCGAACCAGGAGGAACCGCCGCGCTCAGAACACGCACATCCGGTGTTTCAAACCCCGTCGGCTGCGCCACCGTCTGCTGCGACCGTTCAAGAAGCGTCTGATAAATCGCGCGCCGGCTTGTGGCTTCCTGTTGCAATTGTGCAAGTTGCGCACGGGCATTTTCGGCAAGCACACCGGACTGTCGCGCTGTCTCAAGCCGATGCTGCACATCGGTCTCCTGCTCACGTGCAACGCGCACCTGAGCACCGAGCGAAGATACGATTCGTTGTATCTCGTCGCTTACCTGGGCGTGAGCCGCGCCCAGGTCGGCGCGAGCGCTCCGCACCCCTGGGTAGTCTCCACCATACCGCGACGACAGTTCGGCGACCCGCCTCGATGCCACTGACTCCTGATCACGAAGACGCGAGATAGTTGGCGATCCGAGGACATTTACGAGTGCGTCAGACATACCTTGCTTGGAAAGCGAAGTCGCACGGTTCCAATTCGACTCGAGCTGGCTTCTCTCCAACGATGCGCGGGACGCAGCGGTCGCTAAGTCCTCCAATTGTTGCTGTCCAACGCTACCGGCGCGCAGATTGACCAATTCGTCCTTGCTGCGCAGAGCCGTCATCTTCTGTTCGACAGCATCAAGATCGGCCCGCGCCTGGGCAGTGCGGGCAACCAGGATATCGTTGGCGCCCCGAGTAGCATCGACCCGGGTACGCGCACGCGATTGAATATAGTCAGTGATCAGCGTGTTCAGCACATCCGACGCAAGACGCGGATCCTCAGCGGTGAAAGACGTCGCGATTACAAGACTCCGGTTGTCCTGGAACACACCGAGAGCCTTCGTAACCGCCGACAAAACCGATTCGTCCGGCCCTGGCTTGACCTCGCTCTCGGCCTGGTGAGGAAGGAACGACTTGATGGTTCCGGTAATAGTCTGCATGAAAGTTGGCGGCTGCAGATACTGATTGAACTCTGGATACTGGCTGAGATTTAACTTCGCAACCACGCCTTGAATGAGCGTGCGTGAGGTCAAAGCCTGCACCTCGGTGCGAACGAACGGCATCGGATCGGGGGGGGAGTCGTTTCGCAACGCACCCTGTAATTCGGGAATCGCAAGGCGATCGCCGCCGACGGTAATGGCACTGCTGGCAGTGTACGTCTTTGGCATGTTACGCGCGTAGAGGTATGCACCAACGGCGGAGATCAGAGCGCACGCCACGATAAGCCACGAATAGCGACGAAGCAGCTTAATCAGCCGACCGATCGCGAGGTTTCGCGTTGCCTGATGTGGCAGTGGCGATGAGCCAACCGAGATATCCATTACGCTTCCTGTTCTTTTCGATGCCCGTGCGAATTGCTCGGGCGGATAGTCTCGTCGTCGTCAGGTCCGCGGGGCGACCATAGGTAATCGTCGCGCGACGTTGGCCACTGGACTGATCTGCCCATTATCGGTGACGTGATGCGCAGCTTCCTGTGCCGCCATCAGCAAAACGTGGTGCATGAGCGCGCGCTGGGCGAACACAAACAACCCGGCATCCCTGTCGGTCGCCTGCAACACCGAAACGGCAAGCAACTCGGACCATGACGCCGGTGGGATCTGACGCCCACCGACCACTGCCCCACCATCGAGCGATACCGCGACGTGCAACCGCCCCCAGGCGTCCTGCGGAGCCGTGGCGATACGTCGCAAGCTGAGCATCATTTCCAGGTCTGTCCCACGCTGCGTAAGCGCAGAATACATGTCCACCACGCGAGGGTTGGCATCGCTAAGCAACCGATTGACCGCTGCATGGAAATCTTCCTCGGACACCACGGTGCCGCCCCGGGCACGCGCAGCCTGGACCAGGCGCAACCCTAACAGCTGGGCAATGTAAGGCATTCCACGCGCCAGTGCCGCGACCCGGGCAATGACGGATGAGGGGAACTCAAAGCCGCTTTCCCGGCCTCCCTTGGATATCAGTTTCGCAACATCGCGATCAGTGAACAAGGGTAGGTGGACACCAAGAACGCTTCGTTGAATCGATGGATGCTGTCCAAGAATCTGGTCGAGATCCTCGGAAACGCCGACAATAAAGAAGCGAAAGTCTACGTCACGGTCGGATAGCTGCTTAATGGCATCCGCGAGCCGAGTTCTGGTGTTTCGATCTTCTACCCGGTCGAACTCATCAATCACACAAACCAAGCTACGGCACGCGAGCGCGTCTGGCAAAGTAAGCGTATCATTCGGCCTCAGCTCGCGATCAGGCAGTGCCGCTTCGCATCCCTCGCACTGGTCAAACCGACGAGGCGCGGCCAGCAGGGATACCGGCAGATCCTGCATGAGGCCGCGAAGGATGCTGGTGAAGTTGCTACCGGCCTCACAGGTGTGCCGTGCGACGATCACGTTGGAACGACGCAACGCCTCGACCACCATGTTGGACAGCGATGTTTTTCCACGCCCCCGCTCGGAGTAGAGCACCACGTTCGCGCGGTCCTCCTGCAATGCCTGCAGAATACGGGCGCATTCGGCGTCGCGCCCAACCACCTGTCGCCTGCCCGATTTCGGCTGGCTTGGGGTGAACACCTCGCTTGCCGGTAGAACCGGCGCGACACGAGGTTCCTGCAAACTCCGCTGGCGGGCATTACGCTCGAACAAAATCTCCGCCGCATTTGACGATTGGCTTCGAAACAACCGGCTGATGACCCCCATCTGCTCTTACAGTCCGCTTCGACTGGACGAGAATAGAAAATGAACGAGCATCAGAATGCACCTTTACGCTTCAATACAGCCGGAACTGTTTTCGCCAAGATCGCCAAATCGTGCCAAATGGTCCAGTTTTTGACATACCACGTATCCAACTGTACCCGGTGTTCGTAGGTCGTGGTTGTACGACCGCTCACCTGCCACAAACCGGTCAGCCCAGGTCGGGTTTCGTAATAATATGCAATATCATCTCCGTAACGCGGAACCTCGGCGTCCACGATCGGCCTTGGACCGACCAAGCTCATTTCCAAACGTAAGACGTTGATCAGTTGCGGCAATTCATCAAGACTCGTCTTGCGGAGGAGTGCCCCGATGCGAGTCACGCGTGGGTCGTTACGCAGTTTTCGCGTAAGCAACCATTCGTCGGCGGCGTCCGGATCACTTTCCAGTGTGCGTTCGAGAACGGCATCGCTGTCGACGACCATGGAGCGGAACTTCAGGCATCGAAACCGACGCCCACCGGTTCCAATTCTCATGTGGCCAAAAAGTGCTGGCCCCCCATCGAGCTTCACGCAGCCCGCGATTAACAGGAACAGCGGCAGCAATACAATGAGAGCCGCCGAGGCCGCCGCATAATCGAACAACACCTTAAGGAGACGGGCCGTAGGCTGTGCCAGATTATTTCGGAACGTGAACATGACCGTGTCATGGCTGAAAAAACTGGTCTGCTGAAAGCCGAGCACAGGCAGACCGCTCAGTTTCGGCACCATCGCGAAAGGTACACGCTCACGCACTAGCGATTCAACGGAAGCTTGGGCGAACCAATGCGCCGGCTCGAAGGTAAGCACAACGAGGGTGGCTTTGTGTCGAGCCAACAACGCCTTCCAGGCGCCAGTTTCATGGGACGGCTGCAGATCGTTGGGGTGGATAATACCAACGACCTCGTACCCCAAGCCTTTTTCCGACTCAAGGGCATTCCTGATTTGTTGTGCGGTGTCACCCAAGCCCACAATCAACGTTCTGATCTGCCAAAGTCCGGCCTTCCGCAACACTCCGCGCATCAATTTCCTGCCCGCGATCATCAAAAACGGCAGCATGGCCCATGCGGCAACCAGTTGCAGCCGAGACTGATCCTGTTTCAGGAGAAAGATGACGAAGCCATCCAATGTCAGCGCGAATAGGCTCACCAGCACGATCGCCCGAAAGCCACTCCAGAATGGCACTCGCCGCCCATAGTGTCCGGCACCAGCAAGATATAATATTACAGTGACCGCCGACACGCCGAAGGTGATACCGAGGTGTTCGATCGACGGCTCTGTCGTCGCACCGAGGAAGAACACTACAGAAAGTGCGAGTGAGAGCAGGAACGACGACGCGTCTGCAAGAACCAAGGCAGCTGCTGTAAGGTTGGCACCTACAAGGCGAAGCCCGCGACGGCTCGTCGACCGGGCAATGTCGCCCAGTTGCAATCCACGTTCGTGTGAAGGTAGATTGGTTAGCCGGTCAGACACGATCATTTACCAAACCCGACAGCGCACTTGCCTGCTCTGCGAATGCCTCGCATGCCCAACTCCTGCTTTTGCTTCGATATTGGAGGGCTAACGGCGTGGCACTATTCTCGCAATGTCAAAGGATAGAGGTTCTCCGCATGTGAGCGCGTCGTACGATGATTAGCAAATAAACGTACGAATTGATGCCGTATGACCATATTTTGACCGTTTTATGGCCTTGTTGGGGCGCCAGCGTCGGACGGATGATACCTGTCATTACAGCGTTCGATAACGGCACACATTCGGCGCTGATGTACACTTAGGTTAATTACAAACAATGAAGCGATCTGTATTTCCCTGGAACACTGAAAAGGGTGTTGCCGCATGGCGCACCATCCATGGGCCCGACGAGTTATGCATCGGGTGAATCCTTAGCTTTGGAGATTGCGATGCGAGCGAGTTTATGGCCTTCCTATGCTTTTGAGAACAAACTTCTCCAGACTTTGCCGGCAGATGTACTCTTGGCCCTGCGACCATCGCTTACGAGTGTTCGGATGGTGACTGGCCAAATACTGATCGAGCGGGGGGAAGCACCAGAACACGTCTACTTCCTCGAGGATGGCATCGTGGCTTTGGTCGCCGACACCGGAAACTCGGGAGCTGGCGTCCAGGTCGCGATGATCGGGCGTGAGGGCATGGTGGGTGGCTTGGCGCTCCTAGGTGCTGATTCGCTTTCGTTTGCCCGATCCGTATGTCTGATACCTGGCGCTGCGCTGCGGATTTCAGTTGCCAAACTTCAGGCATTGCTGGAACAGCACGCGAGCTTGCGCGACGTATGTACTTCACATGTCGCGTCGCTGATTCGTCAAACCATGCAGAATGCGGCTTGCAACGCCGGCAATACCCTCGCCGAGCGATGCGCCCGCTGGCTTCTCATGGCGCATGAACGCGTCGATGGGGATGAGGTCCGGGTGACCCATGAAGCGCTTGCGATGATGCTGGGAGTGCGCCGGGCCGGGGTGACGGTGGTGGCGGCGTCGCTCCAGCTCGCCAATCTTATCAAGGTCAACCGGGGCAGGATCACGATCTTAGACCGGGCGGGCTTGGCACGGATCAGCCGTGACCCGACCCTGAACATGGAATTTGGTCCGGGCGTTGGGTCCCCCCAAAGCGGATCAGTCGCGCCGGAGCGGTTCGTTAAGACCATTCCGGCGCATGGCTCCGCGCCCGGCCAGCAGCACAACCGCGTCCTCGCAGCTTAATTCAACATCACCCGGAGTCTGACACATGCTCAAAAAAGCCTTACTCGCGACCTCGGTACTCGCGCTGGCGAGTGCCTGTTCGCCAGGCGCTGATCTTCCTCCGATCAAGGAGTATGCGAGCCGATCCTACAAGCTCGGACCAGGCGATCAGGTTCGCATAATCACCTTCGGCGAAGACCAACTCACCGGGGAGTTCCGGGTCGACGATCAGGGCAAGATCTCCATTCCCCTGCTTGGCACGATTCAGGCCGCTAACCTTAGCACTGGGGAACTCGACACGCAGATCTCGGACGAGTTGAAGCGGCGGAAGTTGCTGCGGGATCCCAGCGTGGCCGTTGAGGTAATCGGCTACCGTCCGGTATATGTGTTAGGCGAAGTCGCGCGGCCGGGCCAGTACCCGTATCAACCGGGCATGACGATGCTTACTACCGTCGCGGTTGCTGGAGGCTTTACCTATCGCGGTATTCACGATTATGCGTCCGTCGTTCGCACCACGGGGCCGTCTCCTGTCGAAGGCAAGGTTACTCCGTTGTCAGTGATCGCGCCGGGTGATGTCGTGAACGTGTTCGAACGTCGGTTCTGACGAAGGCGCCGGCGTAAGCCGGGAGCGTCTTAAATCTAAGGCGGGAGGCCAATATGGCCTCCCGCCTTTTCCCTATTGATCCAGTTGTCATTGACAGGCTGCGGCAACCTTCGGCCCGCCGAGCTTGGCGCCAA
The DNA here is from genome assembly GCA_025350425.1 of Rhodospirillales bacterium. Taxonomy (GTDB): domain Bacteria; phylum Pseudomonadota; class Alphaproteobacteria; order Acetobacterales; family Acetobacteraceae; genus JANXTF01. Next base: position 1,931 of record JANXXW010000423.1, on the reverse strand, counting down.
TGTCAGAAATTCCTTGTCTGACCGACGGCGCGGACCTGGCGCATCACCGCGCCACCGGCTCTGGTCGAGGCGGAAATTGTCGCTGGCCGCGATGGGACAAGGATACTGGTGCCGTGCAGGCCGAGCGCGACATTCCGGACATTGCGGTCGGCCAGATCCTGTCGCAGCCGCGCTCTCAGTTCGGGAGTCATGACGTCGTATGGATCGACTACCGGGCTCCGAGGTCCGACTAGCATCGCCGTTATCGGCTGTATCGAGAGACCGTAACGTGAGCCTTCCGGCAAGAAGGCGGCCACGTGCCTTTGGTATTCAGCACCCAGCTCTGGCGTCATCGAATGATAGGCCGCCGTGGCGGCAGCCCAATTTCCGGTGGCGACCCGGAGCCGCCCAAGAAAATCGGCCGCATAATCGGCGTTGATCCATGGGTCGAACGCCTGATCCAGCGACGGAAACGCTAGGGGGTGGTGCATGAGGTTGATCTGCATGCACCCGACATCGATCGAATGAATGCCCGCTGACTGGGCTTGTAGCACGGCCACGATCGCGCCCTGCTTGGTCTCAAAGAAGAAGTCTTTGCCCGCCACATTGATGGTCCAGGGCCATGCGCCGAAACGCCCCGTCTGCGGCTCCGTGCGGCCACTCTCCGCCATACTTATGGCACCGAGAAGGGCTGGCGGAACTCCGGTTCTGCGTTCGGCGAATTTGACCGCCGCCGCGCATGACGCCGCGGCATTCGCGACACCACCAGAAAGGCTGCCCACCCCGGGCTCAAGCGCATGAGCTATCTTGGCGCCACCAAGAAGAAATGTCCCCATAACAAAGCACGACGCCAGGAGATTGCGTTTTTTCATCGGTGGGTCCCGAGTTGTTGCTTCAGTGGCACGCCCTGGCTCACGAGAATAAAGCTGCCGCTGGCCGCTGGATTTGCAAATAACGGATCAGGAGCGTCTTGGTTCAACTCGATGGCGTCCAACAGTGTCGGGTTAACCGGAAGCTTCGCCACCTCGCGTGACACGGAAACAGGTAGAACCGCAGATTGCAGAGTGATCGCGCTGCAAATCAAAACGAGAACAGGCATCAAAATCCGTCCTAGTGCCACCCGCACATGCGGCGAGACCGGCGTGACGATTTCGGCATTCGGCACTGGGCTTTCGATCGCGACAGGGACGGCCAGCGTTTGGGTCTGTTCGCTGGACCCAACTTCCTGGCTAGAGCGGCTTGCCGCCACGATATGCCCGATGCCGACCTGATCGGACCCTTCAAGCCGCGCCAGGAAAACCGCCAGCCCGGCGATGTCTAGCATCGCGCCTGGAGCGCCACCCACGTCTCGGTGAAGTGCAATTAGGCCCGCGTCCGTAACCATGTCAGGCACCTGTCCCAAGGCTCGGAGATGGCCTTCGACAAAGGCCCTGGCGTGGGCAAGATCGACCGGCTCGATCTCGATGATCGTCAGACGGCCAACACGCGGGTCGAGTTGTTCCGACAATTCCTGAGTGCCAGCGGCAAAACATATCGGACGGCCTCGCGCGAGCCTCCGTAACATACTCTGTGAACAACGCTCAGCATCGTCGATCAGCAGCACGTCGCATTCATCGACCATCGCGGCGTCATCTGCACACCATGCGCGGGTGATCAAACCAGAAGCGGCCAACTCTCGCCCGATTACCCTGAGCAAAGCGGATTTGCCGCTGCCCCGAGGGCCGATCAGCGCGATAAGCCCTGGCTGCGCGGAAGCGGCGAAAGCTGCAGCCAGTGCGGATTTCCAGGACCCATGCGACGATAGACGCCGATCGGCGGTGTCGGCGATGCTCGCGTCGCCCCTCAATCCATTCGGACTTTCCAACTGATCAAGACCAGGCAATAACCGAAGGTTCGAGATCTCAGGAGGGACCATAGCGCTATGGACTATCTACGGAACGATTAATCAACTG
>JANXXW010000396.1 GCA_025350425.1 Rhodospirillales bacterium | reverse complement strand
CTAGGCGGGCCGGTATTAGGTCAAGGAATGCAGCCGACGGGACACCAGAATGGTTCACTGCGAGCGAGGCGATCACCCGCAGCGTGATGCAGCGCATTGCGGACGCGGTCCGTGACCTGGCCATAGTACCGCAGGTCCGGTCGGCACCGATGCTGGCCCACTGGTTCCTGCTGGATACGATGACCCTCGCGAAGCAAGCCAATCGCGACGGAATGCATGCGAATGCGCTCGCTCTTACCCAGTAATGCGTGGAGTCCATCAGCATCATCGAACTAGGTGTCTGTCGCCACCCGGAGGCGGAGGCGATCCTCACGTCGTGGGACGCGGACAAGTTCACGCCGGGGAAGCTTCGAGCGTGGCTTGAGTCCAAGGTATGGCCGCACCACGGCAGTGGTTTGTAGTCAGAACCATGGTCGGTCTTCATGCGCGAGTTCGCGGGCGCGGTTCAACCATACGCCCACGATTGGCCAAGTCTGGCGCAATGGCAGGTTCGCCTACACGGCATGCACCCTGGATCGAGCGATGTCCGGACGGGCCTCATCGAGGTGAAACCGCGGGCATACGATCCGCAGAAGGCAACCCGGATGACAAACCCTTCGCTACCGGGGTCAATCGCTTGCGCGTTGCGCTTGGGAAGTCCCGATACCTCGACGGTCATCAGACCGAATGGAGCCAGCAGTTCTGGGCAATGGTCTGGCACAGGGACGGAGGGACGATCCTGGAGTAGACGACAGGCGCCCCTGCGCCACGTGTCTGCGACTGACACCCAACCATCCCCTCGACGTTCCATCAAGAATCAAAGCGGGTGCGCATGGAACTGTGCTTCGGACGGATTATTCGAACTTGGCAGGAACAAAGAACTTCTTGTTGGCATCGAGGACGAGTAACACAAAGGCGTTGAGATTATCGGCGCCGCTACTGGACACATCCATGATCGTCGTGGCGTCATGGCCTGCCATTGCCTGGCCAGCCTCGACAGTGCTCACGCCGTGCTGTGTCTTCTGAGTCAACTGCCCGGTTACAACGTAAAAAGCTTCGGTGCCTGGATGCATGTGCACGCCCGATCCAGCGCCGCGCGGACCGGTGACGTTAATCACGCGCATCAAATATTCTGGCGCCTCGACGGGCGGGATCGGACCAATTTCGGCCACTTTGGTGCCCCCCGGAGTGGCTGTGCCCTTTAGGGCTAGGGTGAAGCGCCATGTCTTGCCTGCTACTGCCGCACTAACGGACGCTGCGGTCGCGTCCGGATTGGATGCCGTAGCAAAGGTCTCGATTTCCCAATAAAGCGGCCCGGCGGGCAGGGTTGTCAGCTTCTTTTCAGCGATCGTGACGGGCGTCCATGCATTGAAAAAACCGGGTTCACTCAGAGGTTTCGGTTGGGCGTTGCCGCGGGCGGGGGCGGCCATGACCGCAATGACGCTAAGGAGCATCAGGCGGGTGCTGATCAAGCCGAGGACAGAAATAGCCAACTGACCCTCCTTATCGTTTTTTGATGAAAACGCTGCCGTGCGGCGTCTGGGCTGTCAAGACCATTAAGCCGAAATCCGAGCTCACCCCGATGGTGTGCGGAGCAAACGATTTGGTGCGTAACTCAAGGCTTTCGCACCACGTCGCGGAGCCAAATTCGTCAGCCGGTTGGTCGGTGCAGTAGTCCGGTGCGAATGTCCGTTATGGGTCGAAAGCCGAGATTCGAGCTGAGACACTGCCCCTGGGCCAGCCGTGTTGACGATTGGAAGCGATGTGCTACAGGTTCGTAGCATCTGCTCCTAACCGCTGCATTTGGTGCCTTGCAAAATCTTTCACCACAATGGGTTGTGGTCGGATTGGCGGAGAAACCAACCCTCTCCGCTAAGTAATTCGGGATACCATCATCAAGGCCCAGACTTCCCGGTTGAACTTCGCCAACCAGCTCCGTGCGCTGGCGGCGATTTCGGTCATGGTTTCCCACCTCATCGGCGTGTTCTGGCTGGCTCAGGGTTTCCTGGCACTCACGACGCTCGCCCCGGCCCAGGGCGGACCTCTGCCGGCGATCGTCGGGATCGCCAACCTCGAATGGTTCCAGGCCGGGCCGTTCGGAGTCGGGTTGTTCTTTCTGATCAGCGGGCTTGTGATTCCGATTTCGCTCGAAAAGCACAATGCGGCGAGCTTTCTTGCCGCGCGGCTGCTGCGGATTTACCCGACCTATATGGCGGGCCTGGCGGTGCAGTTGCTCACGCTGCTGGCCGCGTCGCGCGTCTGGGGCCACGCGTTGCCGTACGATTGGAAGACCATTTTCGCGAACGCGTTCCTGATCCAGGACCTGGTCGGACGGCCCAGCATCGATCTGGTGAACTGGACGCTGACGATCGAGTTGCGGTTCTACGTCATTGTGGCCGTGCTGGCGCCCTGGCTGCGGCGCGCCAGCCTCGCCGCCGTGTTCGGCCCCGCGCTGCTGGCCTGCGTGGTTGCCCTGCTGATCTCACTGGGCGTGATCGGCACCTTTTCGCTCGATTACACACGGTTGACCTACACCGTCAGCAGCCAGTTGCCGTTCATGATCCTGATGCTCGTGGGCGTGCTGTTCAATTACCACGTGCGGGGAAAGCTGGGCACACCAGCCCTGTTGGCCGGCGTGGCCGCTCTGGCCGCATTGATGGCCTTCGCATGGTGGTTCAGCGTGTTACGCGGCCAGTTCACGCATGTGCTGAACAACGACGCGTATGCACTGGTGCTGTTCTCAGGGCTTTACTTCATGCGGCGCCATGTGCCGCCGAACCGGGTGTTCGATACTTTGGCGTCGATCAGCTACCCGCTCTATCTCGTGCACGCCACCGTCGGCTTCGTCGTGATGAAGGCGCTCATGCTGCTGGCCGGGGTCGGGTATCCGGCGGCGCTCGCCATCGCGGTGCTGGTCGCCGGTGCCATCGCCGCCGTGCTGCATGTCGCGGTCGAGTTGCCGAGCATCCGCTGGGGCCGGCGTCTGGCGGTCACGCCAGCCTGAGACCCAGCCACACCAGCCACGTGGCGGCGGCCAGGCATGGGCCGAACGGCAGCACCGTGCCGCCCCCGACCCGCTCGCCGCGCAGCCAGCGCGCGCCTACCACCAGGAGGCCGATGATCGCGCCGCCCAGCATCACACCCGGGAGATCAGCCAGCCCGACCCAGGCGCCAGCCGCCGCCAGCAGCTTGGCGTCACCCTGTCCAAGACCCTCGCGCCCGCGTCGCCAACGATAGGCTGCAGCGATCAGCCGGAACGCGAGATATCCGAGTGCCGCCGCAGCCGCATGGTCCGCGATGGCGTCGGGATCGAGCACCCAGGTCGCCGCGAGCCCCATGAGCACCAGCGGCAGGGTCAGCACGTCCGGCAGCCGCATGTGGGTCCAATCGATCCAGGCCAGCGCCAGGAGCATCCAGCCGAGCACGCAGCCGGCCCACATGCGCGGCTCATCCGCGCCGTCCACGATCACAGCGATCAAAGCAACCGCGAGGCTCGCCAGTTCGATCGCGGGGTGCGCGGGAGCGATCCGGGCGGCGCAGAAGCGGCAGCGGCCGCGCAGCCACGCATAGCTCGCGAGGGGCACGAGGTCGCGCGCGCCCAGGACATGACCGCAGCTTTCGCAGGCGGAACGGCTCAGCGCTACCGGCCGGCCATCCGGCAGGCGGCGGACCAGCACGCCTAGAAAGCTGCCCACGAACGGTGCTAGCAAAACGGCGATAACCGATAACGAGGTCAGCCAGTTGGGCAGATGCGCCTCCATCCTCGCTTACATGCGATGCATCTGGACCGTCGGACAAGCCGTATGAACACCGACACGGCACGTCGCCGCCGGGTCAGCGAACGGAACTCATGAATTTCACGATATGGATCGATGTCGAGGACCTGTTCGAATACGCGCTGACGGTATCGCGACCTAGCGGTATCCAGCGCCTCTCGTTCCAGGTCTATCAGGCCCTGCACCAGCGCGACGCCGGGGCCGGACGCATACGCTTCGTACGGCACGCGGCGTTCGCCACCACTTTCCGCGTCGTGGAATGGTTCGAGATCGCGCGCCTGTTCGAGAACCTGACGGATGGCGAGGCCCCAACACCGGCCCCGGCTTCCACGGCAGCCCGGCCAGTAGGCTGGCTGCGCCGGATGGCCCGCGAGTTGTTGCGCCGGCTGCCAGCGCCGCTGCGCCTTGCCGTCATCGACGTCGTGGTGACGGGCATCGCCTGCCTGCGTGCCTGCGCCCGGCTTGCCTCCAGCGTTGCGCGCATGGCGATGAGGAAGGACCGCCAGACTGACAGCCCACCCCTCACCCTGCCCGGTGCGCCGGTCCCCGCGAAGGCCGAAGCGTTCGCGGTTTCAGCGGCACCTGGGGACGTCCTTCTGGTAATTGGCTCGCCCTGGTCCCATTCCGGGTATGCCGCGCTGATCCAGGCGCAGCGGGAGAAGTTCGGCCTGCGGTTCGCGTTGCTGGTCTATGACCTCATCCCGCTGCGTCGTCCTGAATGGTGCGACGCCAGCCTCACGCAGATGTTTCAGAGCTGGTTCGACACCGTGTTCCCGCTTTGCGACCATGTGTTCGCCATATCCCAGGCCACCGCCATCGATGTGGAGGCCTACGCGCACGAGAGGGGCATGGTGCCGCCCAGGCCGATCCTCGTGTTGCCGATCGGCACCGAACGCGACCCTGGCGGTTTGCCGGCGGTCGCCGCGCCGTCGCATTCGAGAAACGGACTGCGATCGCCCCCGCCCGGCGGCTACGCGCTGATCGTGTCCACGATCGAGATCCGTAAGAACCACCTGCTGCTGTTCCGCGTTTGGAGCCGCCTGCTGGAGGAGCTACCGCGCGCGCAGGTGCCAACGCTGGTGTTCGCCGGGCGGACAGGCTGGCTGGTCGCCGACCTCATGCAACAGATCGCCAATACCGCCAATCTGGGCGGGAAGCTGGTGCTGATCGAAAGTCCGACCGACGCCGAGATCGCCGCGTTGTATGCGGGATGTCTGTTCACCCTGTTTCCCTCGTTCTACGAGGGATGGGGCCTGCCAGTCTCCGAAAGCCTCGCCTTCGGCAAGCCCTGTCTCATTTCCAACACGACCTCGCTCCCCGAGGCCGGCGGAACGCTCGCGCGCTCGTTCGACCCGAACAGTTTTGGCGAGGCCTACACAATGATCCGGGATACCATCCTGGATCGGCCAGGGCTGGCTATGTGGGAGGCACGCGTGCGGCGTGACTTCCACCCCGTACCATGGTCCGCAACCGCCGAGGCCCTGGTGAATGGCCTCAGCGTGGCGCCTAACCCGAAATGATCGACCGGCTCGCCGCGTTCCTGCTCGACCAGGGCCAGTGCGACGCCCGTGGGATCGAGCGCGCCCGGCGTGTCGCCGAGGATAGCGGCCAGCGCCTTGACGTGGTGCTGATCCAGCTTGGCCTGCTGACCGAGACGGATCTGGCGGCAGCGTTCTCCAAGCTGCTCGGCATTTCCGTGGCAACCGCATCGCGCTATCCAGAAGTGCCGCTATTCCCCGAGCGCCTCACCGCGCGCTTCCTGCGCCAAGCCAGGGCGCTCCCGCTCGCCCTTATGGAAGGGACCCTGACGCTAGCCGCCGCCGACCCCCTGGACGATTTCCTTGCCGCGTCCGTCGCCGCCGCGACCGGCTGCGCGGTCCGGATGGAAGTCGCCGTTCCGATCGAACTCGATGCGGCGCTGGACCGCCTCTATCCGGACAAGCCATCCGAAGCCGATACCGCCGAGTCAGCCTCCGACGAGCCGTTGGAGGAGGACACCGAGCGCCTCAAGGATCTTGCCAGCGAGGCACCGGTGATCCGGATGGTGAACCAGATTATCTCCCGCGCGGTGGAAACCCGAGCCTCGGACATTCACCTCGAACCCTTCCTGGACCGATTGCGCGTGCGCTACCGATACGACGGCGTGCTGCACGAGGTGGAAAGCCCATCGGCCAGCCTGATCGCGGCCGTCACCTCACGCATAAAGATCATGGCGCGGCTCGACATCGCCGAGCGCCGCCTGCCGCAGGACGGCCGTATCAAGCTCGCGGTGCGCGGCACGGAGATCGACTTCCGCGTATCCACCATCCCCTCGCAATACGGCGAGACCGTCGTGCTGCGCGTGCTCGACCGCAGCACCGTGGCGTTCGATTACGGGCGGCTGGGCCTGGCTCCTGCCGTCATCACCCGCCTGAACGCGGCTCTCGACCTACCCAACGGGATCGTGCTGGTCACCGGCCCGACCGGCAGCGGCAAGACCACCACGCTTTACACCGGGCTGCTGGCGCTGAACTCGATCACCCGCAAAATCGTCACCGTCGAGGACCCGATCGAGTATCAGCTGAACGGCATCAACCAGATCCAGGTGAAGCCGCAGATCGGCCTCAACTTCGCGTCCCTGCTGCGCTCGATCCTGCGGCAGGACCCGGACGTCATCATGGTCGGTGAGATCCGCGACCTCGAGACGGCGCAGATCGCGGTACAGGCGGCGCTCACCGGGCATCTCGTGCTGTCGACCGTCCACACCAACTCGGCCGCTGCCACCATCACCCGCCTCCGCGACATGGGGCTGGAGGACTACCTGATGACGGCCGTGCTGCGCGGCGTGCTGGCGCAACGGCTGGTGCGGCGGCTCTGCGAGCATTGCCGCCGAGAGGTGGACGCTCCCGCTGAGCTGGTTCGCCGGTTCGACCTCGACAAACGTGCCGGAGCCGGGCCGGTGCGCCTTTGGCAGCCGGTCGGGTGCGAGAAATGCCGCAACACTGGCTTTCGCGGGCGCCAGGCCATCGCCGAGTTCCTGCAGCCCGACGCCGCAATCGAGCGGCTGATCTATGCGCGGGCCAACCACACCGAGATCGAACGCGAGGCGGTCGCGCAAGGCATGGTGAACATGTTCGAGGCCGGGCTCGATGCGGCGCTCGCGGGCACCACCACGATCGAAGAAGTCGTGCGCAGCATCCGCACGGAGGCCTGAGCCATGCCCGAATTCCGCTATGTCGCCATCGACCCGGCGGGCCAACTCGCGCGCGGAACGATGGAGGCGGCCACCGAGGCGGAGGTGGTCGGCCGGTTGCAGCGCCAGGGCCACATACCGATGAGCGCCGAGCCGGCCACGCGCGGTTCGTCGCTCGGAGGCCTGCTGACCATGGAGATCGGTGGCGGCGCGCTGCGGGCGCAGGACGTGGCCGACTTCACCCGCGAATTGTCGATCATGCTCGGGGCGGGCCAGGACCTCGACCGCGCACTCCGTTTCATGGTGGAGACAGCGCCCTCGGCGCGGGTGCGTCGCGTGGTCAGTCAGTTGCGCGACACCGTGCGAGACGGCGGGGCGCTGGCCGCGGCGTTGGGGCGGCATCCGCGCAGTTTCTCCCGGCTTTACGTCGGCCTAGTGCGCGCGGGCGAGGCGGGCGGCAACCTCTCGGCTACCCTGGAGCGGCTTGCGGTGCTGCTGGAGCGCCAGCGCACGCTCGCGTCCACTGTGAAGTCGGCGATGATCTATCCGGCGTTGCTGATGCTGGCTGCGATCGGCTCGGTTACCCTCCTGTTGACCACGGTGCTGCCGCAGTTCGTGCCGTTGTTCGAGCAGAACGGCGCCGCCCTGCCCGCTTCGACCCAGGCGCTGATTTCGACCGGCGCCTTCGTGTCCAATTATGGGCTTTACGCCTTGCTCGCGATGGCGGTGCTCGGCCTCGCCACGCGGCAGATGTTGCGGCGTCCAGGACCGCGCCTGTTCGTGGACCGGCTGATACTTCGGCTGCCCGTGATCGGCGGCCTCGCGCGCGAAACGCTGGCCGCGCGCTTCACCCGCACGCTCGGCACGCTGATGGTGAACGGCGTGCCGCTGATCGCAGCACTCGGCATCGTGCGCGACGCCATCGCCAACCGGGCAGGCGTGGTCGCGGTCGATCAGGCCACAATCAGCGCGCGCGGCGGCGCGGGCCTGTCCCGCCCGCTGGACGAGTCCGGTATCTTTCCGGCGCGCACCATCCACCTGCTGCGGCTGGGTGAGGAGACGGCGCAGTTGGGGCCGATGGCGTTGCGCGCCGCTGAAATCCACGAGGAGAAGGCCCGCATCGGGGTGCAGCGACTGGTGGCTTTGCTGGTGCCCGCCATCACCATCGTCATGGGAGCCGTGATCGCCGGCATCGTGTCGTCGTTGCTGCTGGCGATGCTGAGCCTCAATGACCTTGCTGGATAAGGCCGCCTGCTCGCTGCCTCACGCCAAAGCAAGTGGCAGGAGGGATGCAGGGTTCACGCTGCTGGAGGTGATCGTCGTCATCGTGGTCCTGGGCCTGATGGTCGGGCTGGTGGTCCAGCGCGGTCCGCCGCGCAGCCCGACGCTTGATCTTCGCGCCGCCGCCGAGGAGGTCACCCGGACCCTTCGGCTGGTTCGCGCCCGCGCAATCGCTAGCGACCGGCCCGTGGTGTTCCACCTCGATGTCGCGCGCCATTTCTTCACGGTCGATGGCGGGCCGCCGCGCTTGTTACCCCCTGGGTTCGCGCTCGGCATGGTCGCGGTCGCGCCTGGAAGCGTCCCTGGTGACGGCACGTCCATCGGCTTCGCGCCCGACGGGAGTTCCTCCGGCGGACGCGTCGCCATGGGGGAAGGTTCCCGCCGCATCGAGGTCGACGTCGATTGGCTCACCGGGCGCGTCAGCCTTGGGCAAATGAGCGTCGCGGATGCGCGATGAGCGTGGGTTCACGCTGCTGGAGGTGCTGGTCGCCTTCGTCATCGCAGCATTGGCGCTCGGCGCGCTGTATCAGGGCACGCTCGGTGGCCTGCTCGCAGCGCGGGTTTCGGGCCAGACGCAGGAGGCAATTTCGCGCGCCCGCTCCCGGCTGGCGGAAATAGGCCATGGCATGCCGATGCGGGTGGGGGAACAGCAGGGCGACGATGGCGGCGGATATCGCTGGCGGGTGCGGATCGCGCCGGTCGCCACCGCTCCGCTCGCGCGCGGAGACACGGCGACCGTGGCGCGCGGGCCGCACGCGGCGTTGTACGCCGTGACGATCTGGATAGCCTGGCGCGGCGATGGCGCGCGGGAGGTGCGGCTCGACAGCGAGGTGGTCGGTACTGCGCCGCCACCCGCGCCATGAGCACGCCCGTTACCCTGGCGCGACGCGACGCCGGTTTCACGCTGCTGGAAATACTGGTGGCGCTCGTGGTGTTCGGCTTCCTCATCATAGGCCTCAGCCGGGGTGTCGATTTCGGGCTGCGGGCCTGGGACCGACAATCGCGCGGCATCGCCGCCAGGGGTGAACTCGACGCGGTCGACCGGGCCTTGCGCAGCCTGATCGCCCGGCTGGATCCCGACACCGATGTCGCGGGCCGGGCCCATGGCGTCGGCTTCACCTCGCAACTGCCGCAGACCGCCTCGCTCGCTACGGGCGAAGCGGACATGGCGCTCGGCGTGGACGGCGCGCACCGGCTCGTGCTGCGCTGGACTCCCGCCCTGCACGCCGTCCGCTTCGGTCCGCCTCCGGCTCCGGGCGAGGCCGAATTGCTGCGGGGCATAGAGCGCCTCGACCTCGCATACTGGTCGCGCGACGGCGGCGGCTGGCACGACACGTGGTCCGAGCACGATCCCCCGGCCATGGTTCGCGTCCGTGTGATATTCCCGGCCGGCGACCCACGGCATTGGCCGGACCTCGTTGCCGCACCGATGCGGGACCGCGCCAGTGGCTGATACGGTAAATCGCTTTCTACCACTGGCGTCAGATCGTAGAAATAACCGCACATGTTGAATGAATTCTTTACCTGGTGGGCGGAGCAGATGCTCCAGCTCGTGCCGGCGCGGCTGACCAGCCAGAACGATGCCGCCGCCAGCGCGCTGCTGATCGAGCAGGTCGATAGCGCGCCCATGCGCGTAGCCCTCACGTCGCGAAAAAACCGGCGTGACCGGGCGCTCGGCCAGTTCGATCTCGAAGTGCCCGACCTGCGCGCCATTCAGGCGGCGATACGGAACCAGTCGGGGCCAGTGATCCTGCGGTTGCCCGTATCGTCGCTGCTGGACCGCGAGGTCGTGCTGCCGCTCGCCGCCGAACGCGACCCGGCGCGCGTGCTGGAATACGAGATGGACCGCATCACGCCGTTCGCTGCCTCCGAGGTGTTCTGGGCCTATACGATCCAGCGCCGCGACCGCGCGCGGGGCCGCCTGCATTTGCGTCTCTCGCTCATCATCCGGGAGTCGGTGCGGCCGTTGCTGACCGCCCTCGAACAGGTCGGTATCGTTCCCACCACGCTCGAAGCCACGCCAGGCGAAGGCGGCACGCGGCGGATCGACCTGCCGCAAGCCGGGGTGCGGCGGGGCCGACTGATGCGACAGGCCACGCCGATCATGGCAGGCCTATGCGCGGTGCTGGCAGTGGCGGCCGTGGCGCTGCCGTTCGTGTTGCAGTCGCGCGAGGCCAACCATGTCGAAGCGCGCATCGCCGCGTTGCGGCCCCAGGTCGATGCCGTGGAAGCCGCGCGCCGCCGGATCGCCGCCAGTGCCGCCGGGGTGGACGTGATCGCCGCCGAGCGGACCCGGTTGGGCGACACTCTCGCGGTGCTTGCAGCGATCACCGACCTGCTGCCCGACGACACCAGCCTGACCGATCTCACGTTGCGCCAGGGCAAGCTGACGCTGAATGGCCAGGGCGGATCGGCGGCGAAGCTGATCGGCGCGCTGTCGACCGACTCGGTGATCCGCAACCCCGATTTCTCGGCGCCGGTCACCCGCGTCGAGAACGGCCACGCGGACCTGTTTGCCATCCGCGCGGAAGTCACCCCGATCAAATGAGCGGCCATGCCCTCCCCACCGGCCGCGCCGGGCGGATACTGGCGCTCGGCATTGCGTTGATCGTGACGCTGGCCGCCTGGTTCGCCATCGCCTCGCCCTTGCTCGACTGGCACGCGAAGCGGGCTGACCGGCTGGACCAGCGCCGCACCCTGGAGCGCCGGATGGCGGGCGTAGCGGGAACCCTGCCGCAACTGCGGCAATCGGAGACGGCCCGCACCGCAAAGGGTCCGGTTCCCACCACATTGCTCGACGGCGCCACCGATGCCGTGGCGGCGGCCTCATTGCAAGAGAGGGTGCAGGAAATGGCGACCCAGGTCGGCGCCGCGCTGACCAGCGCCGAGACCCTGTCTTCTCGGTTCGATTCCACCCACTGGAACTGCGAGAGTGGGCCAGCGTTGAGTTGATTGCCAGG
>JANXXW010000360.1 GCA_025350425.1 Rhodospirillales bacterium | reverse complement strand
ATGGTCGACGAGTTCGTACGGCACAAGCTACTGGACGCGGTGGGCGATCTTGCTTTGGCCGGGGCAGTGTTGCGTGGCCGCCTCGTATCGCATCGCTGCGGCCACGCGCTGAACAACAAGTTGGTGCGCGCGCTGTTCAGTGATTGCTTGAACTGGCGCTCGATGACAGCCGAACCCACACCGACCCGCAAAATACGCCCAGTGTCAGGCCGTCAACCGGACCTTCGGATCGCCGCTGCGGCTGCATAGGTAGATACGCGGCGCGAGCACTGCTATACGGCTTGCTCGATCCCTCATTTTTTGGTGAGTGCGTTGCGCCTCAACTCATGTTTCCGCCTCGCCGCACCGTTGGGGCTGGTCCTCGCGCTCGGCGCCTGTTCGACACTGAACTCGCTCAATCCCTGGAACGGCACCGACGAAGCGTTGTCGGCCAAGGAAGATCCGGCGAAGGTGCCGGTCGAGGAATTGTACAATCGCGGCGTCGATCAACTCGGGGCACATAACTACGCCACCGCCGCGACCCAGTTCGACCATGTGGAGCAATACTATCCCTACTCTTCCTGGGCGGTCAGCGCACAGTTGATGCAGGGCTACACCGAGTACCTCCAGACACATTATACGGACGCCATCGGCACGTTGGACCGGTTCGTCCAGTTGCACCCGGCGCATCGCAATGTCAGCTACGCCTATTACCTGCGGTCGCTTTGCTATTATGAGCAGATCGCAGACATCCAGCGTGACCAGAAAGGCACAGCCGACGCGATGGCGGCGTTGCAGGAGGTGGTCAACCGCTTCCCGGACAGTTCCTATGCCCGCGACGCCCGCCTCAAGATCGATCTCGCGCGGGACCATCTGGCGGGCAAGGAGATGGAAGTCGGACGCTTTTACGAGAAACAGCACCTCTACACCGCTGCGATCGGCCGCTTCCAGCGCGTGATCGACGATTTCCAGACCACCAACCACGTGCCCGAGGCGCTGCACCGTTTGACGGAGATCTACCTACTCCTCGGGCTGCCCGAGCAGGCCAAGAAGACGGCCGCCGTGCTCGGCCACAACTATCCCGGCAGCGAGTGGTACGAGGACAGCTACGCCCAGTTGGCCGATGATGGGCAGGCGCCAGCGCTGCCGCGTCAGGACGTGGCCGATCGCAAAGGCTTTCTGTCCCGCACGATCGGCTCGATCTTCTAGTTGCATGACCGCACTGCCCGCCTACATCCGGGTGCCGCGGTGATATCCCAATGCTGACCGCCTTATCCATTCGCGACGTGGTGCTGATCGAACGGTTGGATCTGTCGTTCGACACCGGGTTGACCGTGCTCACCGGCGAGACCGGCGCCGGCAAATCCATCCTGCTGGACAGCCTGGGCCTTGCACTCGGCGCCCGCTCCGAAAGCGGGCTGGTGCGGGAGGGCGCCGAACAGGCGATGGTGGCGGCGGTATTTGCACCACCACTGGATCATCCGGTGTTCGACTTGCTTCGCGAACAGGGTATCGCCGCCGAGGATGAGATCGTGCTGCGCCGGGTCGTCGCCCGCGACGGACGCTCACGCGCCTTCGCCAACGATCAACAGGTCGGCGCCGGGATGCTGCGGCGGGTGGGTGGCCTGTTGGTGGAGGTGCAGGGACAGCACGACCAGATGGGTCTCGCCGACCCGGCGATGCATGTCGGGGTGCTGGATACGTTTGGCGTGCCGCCCGCCTTGCGCACCGAGACGGTCGCGCTGCACCGGGGTTGGCGTGCCGCAGCCCGTGCCTTGGCCGAGGCGGAAGAAGCCATTGCGGCGGCCGAGCGGGACCGGGACTGGCTGAGCCATGCAGTGGACGAGCTTTCCAAGCTGGCCCCACAGGAAGGCGAGGAAGCCCAACTGGCCGAGGATCGCCAGCGCCTGCAACGCAACGAGCGGCGGGGCGAGGCAATCGCGGCGGCCCTGGCCGAACTGGCCCCGCGCGACCGGCGCGGCGGGGGCGGCCCGGCGGCGGCGTTGCGAGCCTCGGCGCGCGCGCTGCAACGGCTGGTTCCCGGTGGCTCGGAAGGCGATCCGGAGGCAACGCCCGCGCTCGCTGCGATCGAGCGGGCCGAGGAAGCCCTGGCCGAAGCCGAAACGCTCCTTTCGCGGCTGTCCCAATCCGCCGAGTCCGATCCCCGCCTGCTGGAACAGGCGGAGGAACGGCTGTTCGCGCTCCGGGCACAGGCGCGCAAGCACGGCATTCCCGTCATCGAGCTCCCCTTGCTGCTCGCGCGCCTACAGGGCCGCATGGACGCGCTGCTGACCGGCTCGGCCGAGATCGAGCGGCTATCCCTCGATGCCACGCGGCAACGGCACGCCTTCGAAGCCGCGTGCCGAAGCCTGTCCGCCGCGAGGCACGAGGCCGCCGAGCGGTTAGACCGAGCGATCGCCGTGGAGTTGCCGCCGCTCCGCCTGGATCGCGCGCGGTTCGTGACCGAGGTGACGCCACTCGCTCAATCCGCGTGGGGCGCGCAGGGGGCGGACCAGGTACGGTTTCTGATCGCGACCAATCCGGGGCAGGCGCCGGGGCCGCTGGCCAAGGTGGCCTCGGGCGGCGAACTGTCCCGGCTCATGCTGGCGTTGAAGGTGGTGATGACTGGCTCCGCCCCGGTGCCGACCCTGGTGTTCGACGAGGTCGATTCCGGCATCGGCGGCGCGACGGCGGCAGCGGTCGGCGAACGTCTCGCCCGGGTCGCGCGCTACGTGCAGGTCATGCTGGTGACGCACAGCCCCCAGGTGGCAGCGCGCGGCGCCGCGCATCTGCGTGTCTCCAAGCGCTCCGGCGATGGACGGGCCGAGACGCTGGTGGAGGCGCTGGACGGTGCCGCTCGCCGCGAGGAGATCGCGCGGATGCTGGCCGGCGAACGGGTGACCGACGCCGCCCGTGCTGCCGCCGACGAATTGCTGAGCACATGACCAAGGCGGATGCGGCGGACGAGTTGGCCCGGCTGGCCGCCGAGATCGCTGGGCATGACCGCGCCTATCACGAGCGGGATGCGCCAACCGTGACAGATGCCGAGTATGACGCACTGCGCCGGCGCAACGCCGAGATCGAGGCGCTGTATCCTCATCTGGTCCGCACAGACTCGCCCTCGCGCCGCGTTGCCCCGGCCCCGGCCCCCGGTTTTGCCAAGCTTCGGCATCGCGTGCCCATGCTGTCGCTGGACAACACCTTCGACGCCGCTGATTTCGAGGAGTTCTGCCAGCGCGTGAGGCGCTTCCTTGGCCTCAAGGATGCCGTTCTGCCGCTGGTGGGCGAGCCCAAGATCGACGGACTCTCCATCTCCCTCACCTACGAGCATGGCCGCCTCGTGCATGGCGCGACGCGTGGCGACGGCGCCGAAGGCGAGGATGTCACCGCCAATCTCCGCACCACGGACGCCGTGCCGGTCAAGCTCCAAGGCAAGGCGCCGGCGCTGATCGAGGTGCGCGGCGAGGTGTTCATGACCAAGGCGGACTTCCTGGCGCTGAACGCGGCGCAGGAAGCGGCCGGGCAACGCTTGCTGGCCAACCCGCGCAACGCCGCCGCCGGCAGCCTGCGCCAACTCGACGTCGGGGTGACGGCGGGGCGCCGCCTCTCCCTGTTCGCATACGCCATGGGCGACGCCAGCGAGCGCGTGGCCGCCACGCACTGGGAGTATCTGCAACAGCTCACAGCCTGGGGATTCACCGTCAATCCCCTGTCCCGCAAGCTCGACAACGCCGAGGCGGCAGCGGCTTTCCAGGCCGAGATCGGCGCGGCGCGAGCGGCGCTCCCATACGACATCGACGGGGTCGTGTACAAGATTGACGATCTCGACTGGCAGCGCCGGCTGGGGTTCGTGGGCCGCACGCCACGCTGGGCCACGGCGTGGAAGTTTCCTGCCGAGCAGGCAACCACGCGACTGGAGGCGATCCAGATCCAGGTCGGCCGCACCGGTGCACTGACCCCCGTGGCGTGGCTCGCCGCGGTCAACGTGGGTGGCGTGCTGGTCACCCGCGCCACGCTGCACAACGAGGACGAGATCGCCCGCAAAGACGTCCGGCCTGGCGACACGGTGGTGCTTCAGCGCGCCGGCGACGTGATCCCGCAAATCGTCTCGGTGATCGACGCGGATCGCGACGACAGGGGCGAACCATTCGTGTTCCCAGACCACTGCCCGATATGCGGCAGCCTGGCGATGCGGCTGGCCGGCGAAGTGGTGCGGCGCTGTACCGGCGGGCTGACCTGTCCGGCCCAGGCTGAGGAGCGCCTGATCCATTTCGTGTCCCGCCTTGCCTTCGACATCGAGGGCCTGGGCGAGCGAACCATCCGTGAGTTCCACGCCGAGGGGCTGGTGCTGGGTCCGGCCGACATCTTCGGCCTAGCCGCACACGAGGCAGATATCGCCGCACGAGAGGGATGGGGCGAAACCTCGGCCCGAAACCTGATGCGGGCGATCGACGAGCGGCGGCGAATTGGGCTGGCGCGGTTCATCTACTCACTCGGGATCAGGCGCATCGGCGAGGCCAACGCCAAGCTGCTGGCCCGCCACTACGGCACCTTTGCGGCTTGGCGCGAGCAGATGGCAGCCGCTGTGGTGATCGGGTCCGACGCGCGAAGCGGACTCGGCACAATCCTACGGGTCGGCCCAGCCATCGCCGAAGAGTTAGCGGACTTCTTCATGGAGGTGCGCAACGTGGCGGTGATCGACGATCTCGCGGGCCTGCTGACGATCGAGGACGCCGAGTCGGTCGCCGATGCGGGGGCACTGGCCGGCAAGATCGTGGTGTTTACCGGGTCGCTGGAAACCATGACGCGCCAGGAGGCGAGGTCGATAGCCGAAAAGCTGGGAGCCCGAGTCGCTGATAGCGTTTCGAAAAAGACTGACCTTGTCGTGCTGGGTGCGGATGCCGGAAGCAAGGCGAAACGCGCCGCGGAACTGGGCGTGAGCACGATGAACGAGCAGGAGTGGCGAATTTTAATCGCGGAAACGTGATTTCTATTGCGTTGAGTTAAGGAAAGTTTATTTTTGTCTCCGATTGGCGTGAAAGACACGTCATTGACGTTTGGGTTACGTAGCCCGGCGCCTCAGTCAATGGGAGATGGGTCCATTCACACCAACCTGCGCATGGGCCATCCGGACCATGTCCCGTCAATTCTGCGCGTTCTTGTCGTGGAGGCGGACCGAGCGACAGCTTCCGATTTGGTCAGCGCCTTGACGGCGGGTGGCATGGAGGCGGTCGCGGTAGACACTGCCGCTGCATCTCATCTGGCGTTTGATATCGCGCAACCCAGTATCGTTTTGATTGGGTTGCCGCTGTCAGATTCGCTGGAGTTTGATCTGGTGCGCCATTACGCCGCGACCAACGCATGCGGCGTGATCGTGGCCGCGACCGATTGGGCAGAGGCCGCCGGCATTGCAGGGCTTGAGGCGGGCGCCGACGATTTCATCGCTAAACCCGTGTTGCTGGACAACCTCGTGGCCCGCATTCGCGCCGTGAGCCGTAGGCTCAATCGAAGCCTGTCGCCTACCGCCCCTATGACGCGCGACAAGACGGCGGCGGAACTGGAAAACCAGCCGGTGATCACCGTCGACGCCACACGGCGTTGCCTGGTGGGTCCAACCGGCGAACGCACCCTGCTAACCGAGGCCGAGCTTTCTGCGCTGGAGACGCTGCTGGACGCAAAGGGCGCCAGTGTGTCGCGCGAGTGGCTCGGGCGCGTGGCGCTCCGTCGGCTCATCCGGGTGGACGATCGCAGCGTGGACCAACTGGTTATGAAGCTGCGACGCAAGCTGAGCGCGCAGGGTGTGTCGGAACGGGCGATCCTGTCGGCCCGGCGGCAGGGCTACGTCATTCCCGAGCCGGAGTTGTTTCGGGCCAGCGTGACCGGCGTGCTCGCGACGCTGCCGGATATGGCGCAACAGCGCCTGATGATGTCCGCGTCCACCAAGACGACTGACGAGGCCACCTTGCAGCCAGCCTAAAGCGGGGCGCAGGCCGCCAGCAGCCAGCTTCGCGTCTCGCCATTCAGATGAGGCGAGACTTCCCGCTCAACACGCGAATGATACGTGTCGAGCCACATCCGCTCCGTTGACGACAGCATGTCAACCGCGAGCAGGCGACGGTCGAACGGGGCCAGGGTAAGCGTCTCGAATCGCAGGAATGGACGGGTGGCGGCTGGGTCAACCGATTGCACGAGCAGGAGGTTCTCCAGCCGGATACCGTACTCGCCCGGAGCATAGAAGCCGGGCTCGTTGGAAATGATCATACCTGGGGCGAGCGCCACCATGCGGCCGGCGCGCGAGATGCTGGCCGGGCCTTCGTGCACGGACAGGAAGTTTCCCACGCCGTGACCGGTGCCGTGGTCGTAATCGAGCTCAGCCTGCCACAACGGTTGGCGGGCCAGCGCGTCCAGATGCGGGCCGGCGACGCCCTTCGGAAACAGCACCGAAGCGAGTGCGATATGGCCCTGCATCACGCGGGTGAAGCGATCACGCAGCGCCGGCGGCGGTGCTCCCGGACCACTCCAGATAGTACGGGTGACGTCGGTCGTGCCGTCCACGAACTGCCCGCCGGAGTCGATCAGGTAACTCTCGTTCGGGCGCAGCGTCCTGTCCGAGCCGGGCGTCGCGCGGTAGTGGATGATCGCGCCGTGCTCGCCGGCTCCGGAAATGGCAGGGAAGCTCTCGCCGCGAAAACCCTCGACCTCGGCGCGGAAGCCGAGCAGGCGCGTGGCGGCGGAGATTTCAGTCTCCCGCCCGGGGGCGCCGTCCAGCCAATGCAAGAAACGACAAAGCGCCACGGCGTCGCGGGCGTGGGCAGCGCGTGCACCCTGCTGCTCGACAGGGTTCTTGCACGCCTTCGGCAACAGGCACGGGTCCATCCCGGACACGATTTCGGCTCCGGCTGAGCGTAAGGTCTGGCCGAACCAGGCAGAGGTACCGGTCGGATCGACGCGAACCTTGCGGCCCGCGAGGCTGGCCAAAGCGCGTGGCATCGGGTCGGAAGGCGCGTAGCCGGGCTCCCCGGTGATGACTGTGTTGCCAAGCCATTCGCGGGTGGCGCCGGCCAACTTGACGGCCGACATGAACAACTCAACACGGGCATCAGCGTGCAGGATGGCGAAACCGAGTGCTACCGGGGTGTATGGCAGGTCGCCTCCCCGGATATTCAGCAGCCACGCGATTGATGTGGGGTCGGAGATGATCGCCGCGTCCTGCCCCGCCTCACGCAGCGAGGCAGCGACATCCTCGGCCTTGTCGGCGCTGGCCCGGCCGGAGTGGGCGAGCGGGTGCGGCACCGCCGGCGCTGCCGGGGCGGCGGGACGGCCGTGCCAGACGGCATCGATCGGGTTGGCGACGACCGGAACCATCGTGATGCCGGCATCCGTGTATTTGGCCAGCGCGTCCGCGCCGATGAGGCGCGGGTCGTAGCCGATACGGGCGTCCTTGGGTGCCGCCGCCTTCAGCCAGAGGGCTGGCGGTTCGTCAATGATATGCCGTCGTTCCCACAGGGCCGCGTCGGTTTCTGCGGCAAGTTGCATTATGTACCGGCCATCGGTGAACACGGCCCCGCGCTCCGCGAGCACGATAGCCAAGCCGGCGCTTCCGGTGAAACCGGTCAGCCAGGCGAGACGCTCGTCGGCCTCGGATACATATTCGCCCAAATGCTCATCTGCGCGGGGAACGATGAAGCCTGCCAAGTTGGAACGAGCTAATTGCGTCCTAAGATCAGTAAGTTGGGCTACGTCAGTCACGTTGTTTACTTACTCCAAGTATCACGTTTTTGTCATGGCTAACTAGTGATCTGCGCGTATGAAGCATAGCTGGGTGCCGAACTTGGGGATTTTCCATTAACCAATCGAGAGTATGTTGCACTGCACAAGAGGTCGCGTGGTGAAGGGCATGGAAGCTCGACGCCCGCCACGGCCGAAGATTAGGATACCCGACTATGAACGTTCGTGTCGCCAAAGAAGAGATGGCGCTGATGATACCTGCCAGCCTGTCGCGTTTCGCGCCCGCTGGTGAGCATGACGGACAGGACGCCCGCAATGGCACGCTGTCCGCACGCATCGGCTCCGCCGTGCGGTGGCTGCTGGAAATGCCCCGCCGCCGCGCTGTGATGGATGAGCTTGCCACTTTATCCGATCGCGAGCTGGCTGATATCGGCCTGACCCGCGATAGCCTGTCCGACGTGTTCAATCTGCAGTTCGTGACAGCTCGCGGATAAGATACGAGCCGTGGCGATTTCAACCACGATTTGGACGCCTTATACGGTGTAAGTGGGCGCTCGTTCGAGCGTCCACTTACACGCGCTTTTTTCATAAACTCTGATGCCTATCGAACCCAGCCCGTGCATGGGTTTCGATGGCGCCAACCATGTCAGCGCAGGCGTTAGCCGAGTGTCCGCGCAGGACCAGCGTTGTCCATCGTCCCTCGGAAATCCGTCGCTCCAACCGCATTCCCTGCCGGCGATGGGCGGCCAGAACCATGCGAGCCTGGGTATCCAGCAGACCCGCGAGTATCACGGTTCCACCCGGACTCAAGTGGCCCGCGAGGGCATGGGCCATGGCGCAGAGCGGACGCGCCAGGATGTTGGCAAACACAAGATCATACGGAGCGCCACGGCCTATCTCAGGCGCTGACCAGCCATCCGCGCGCAGGAAGCGCACGGAACGGCCAAGTTGGTTGCGGCGCGCGTTCTCAGTGGAAACCCGCACCGACCACGGGTCGATGTCGGTCCCGAGCACAGGACGGTGCAGCAGCTTCGCCGCCGCCATGGCAAGAATACCCGAACCAGTGCCCAAATCGAGGATGCGGCGCGGGTGGCGGTAGGCCACAGATTCGAGCGCCCGCAGGCAGCCACGTGTCGAGCCATGCTCACCGGAGCCGAAAGCCACCCCGGCATCGATCCGCAACGCGATCCGGCCCGGTGTCACATGCGGCGCGAGATGGGTGCCTTGCAAGGCAAACCGGTCGCCCACGAGTTGCTCGGGGAACGCCGCCTGGGTGCGGGCGAGCCAGCCTTCCGCCTCCGTCGCGGCACGGGCCAGTGGCACCTTGATCCCGGTGACGAACGCGGCCAAAGCGAGACCGGCGGCCAACTCGGCTTCGTTCTCGCCCAAACCCTTGACGCCCTCCACCTGCCAGGTGCCGGCATCCTCGTCGAAGAACAGCCCAACGGTGCCGCAGGCGGTCAGTAATGCCGCTTCGTAGGCTTCGAGCGCGTCGGGGGGGATGGTGACCGACACTGTTTCCAGCGCGGTGGCGTGACGGGCGTGTTTGTTATGCACCATAACTATACCGTCGCGGCCTCTACGAAGCGGTCCAGCACGCGCTTATCGCCCGCCTTGTCGAACGCGATGTCGAGCCGGTCGTCCTGGGTTGCTGTCACAGTGCCATAACCAAATTTCTGGTGGAACACGCGGGCGCCGACCGGGATGGTGCTGGGCCGCGCCGGGCGACCAGGCTGCTCCCACGACTCGATCACCTTGGGGCGGCGGGCCACGAGGGGAAACTGACCGCC
The DNA here is from genome assembly GCA_025350425.1 of Rhodospirillales bacterium. Lineage (GTDB taxonomy): Bacteria > Pseudomonadota > Alphaproteobacteria > Acetobacterales > Acetobacteraceae > JANXTF01. The sequence continues at coordinate 3,365 of JANXXW010000360.1, read as the reverse complement.
GAAGCCGTTGGAGAACACGCTTGGGGCCGTGATCATACGGTCCCGTTGCATCGCCGCCGAGCCAATGCGCTCCACGTGCTCGTCCGGCAATTCCTCGATGAACCGGCTGGGGATGCTGGTCTGCCAGTTGGCGTAGATGCGCCGGTTGGCGGCATGACTGACAATAGCGAGGCGGCGGGCGCGGGTGAGGCCGACATAGGCGAGCCGCCGCTCCTCCTCCAAGCCCTTGGCACCGCTCTCGTCCATGGTGCGCTGGCTCGGGAACAGCCCCTCCTCCCAGCCGGGCAGGAACACCGTGTCGAATTCCAGGCCCTTGGCGGCGTGCAGCGTCATCAAGCTGATACGCTCGCCCTGGGAGTTCTCCTCGTTCTCCATCACCAGGCTGACATGTTCGAGGAAGCCCGCGAGAGTGTCGAAATCGGCCAGCGCACGGACCAGTTCCTTGAGGTTCTCCAGCCGCCCTGGCGCTTCCGGCGACTTGTCCTGCTTCCACATGTCGGTGTAGCCGCACTCGTCCAGCAGGGTCGCCAGCATTACCTGATGCCCGTCGCGCGACAGGATCTCGCGCCAGCGAGAGAACCCTTGCAGCAGCGCGCCCACGCCTTCCTTGACCCGGCCGCGCAGTTCGCCCTGCGCGATCAGGGCGGCCGCGGCGTCCAGCAACGGGACACCCAGCTCGCGGGCGCGGACATGGATGGAGCGAAGGGCCTGCTCGCCTACGCCTCGGCGCGGCACGTTCACGATGCGCTCGAATGCCAGGTCGTCGGCGGGCTGGTTCACCAGACGCACATAGGCAATGGCGTCGCGGATCTCCGCACGCTCATAAAAGCGCAGGCCGCCCACTACCTTGTAGGGGATGCCAAGCGTCATCATCCGTTCCTCGAACGCCCGGGTCTGCGCGCCGGTGCGAACCAGGATTGCCATTTCCGCCAGCGAGTTGCCGTCGCGGCGAAGCCCTTCCGCGCGGTCGCCCACCATCCGTGCCTCCTCGTCGCTGTCCCACAGGCCGACCACGCTCACCTTCTCGCCGGTGGCGTCGGTGCGGCCCGGCCGGAGGGTTTTGCCGAGGCGGCCCTCATTGTTGGCGATCAGCCCGGCGGCGACGGCGAGGATGGGCGCGGTGGAGCGGTAGTTGGCTTCCAGGCGCACGATCTTCGCCCCTGGAAAATCGTGCTCGAACCGCAGGATGTTCTCCACCTCCGCGCCGCGCCACGAGTAGATCGACTGGTCGTCGTCGCCGACGCAGCAGATGTTCCTGGATCGTTGGGCAAGCAGCCGCAGCCAGAGGTATTGGACAACGTTGGTGTCCTGATACTCATCGACCAGGATATAGCGGAACATGCGGTGGTACTGCTCCAGCACATCTGGATGTCCGCGCAGGATTTCCGTCACGTGCAGCAACAGATCGCCGAAATCGGCCGCGTTCACCGCCTTCAGGCGGCTTTGGTAGGCCGCGTAGATTTCCTTTGCCTGGCCATTCGCGAAATCCGTGTCCTCGTTTGGCGGCACGCTCCCCGAAGCCAGGCCTCGGTCCTTCCAGCGCTGGATGATCCCCATCATCGCCGGGGGCGCCCAGCGCTTGGCGTCCAGCCCGGCCGCCTGCATGACCTGCTTCAGAAGCCGGATCTGATCATCCGAGTCGAGGATCGAGAAGCTGCTCGTGAGCCCGACCAGCGGCGCGTGCCGGCGCAGCATCCGCGCGCACAGCGCATGGAACGTCCCCAGCCAAAGCCCTTCCGCCGGGCTGCCGAGGATCGCTGCGACGCGCTCGCGCATCTCGCGGGCGGCCTTGTTGGTGAACGTGACGGCGAGCACCTGATTGGGAAATGCCCGCTTCGTCAAAAGGATATGGGCGAAGCGCGTGGTGAGCACGCGCGTTTTGCCGGTGCCGGCCCCGGCAAGGACCAGCACGGGACCGTCGATTGTCTCGACAGCCTCCCGCTGCTCGGGGTTCAGGCGAACGAGGTAATCGGTCATGGTGGGCAGAGATGAAACGTCACCGCCCGGATATAGAACCTCACGCCCGGGACGCCAACTGAGCGCCATGGTCCGCTTTCTCGCGGCTTCCGCCAGGCATGCCTCGGCGTTGCTGGCACTGGGTGTGTTCGGCGGCCTGCTGATCCCGCCGCTGGCCCATGCGACGCACCGGTTCATAGCGCTCACCGTGATCTGCATGATGACGGTGGTGCTGCTCCGGGTGGATTTTCCCGCCCTCGTCCTGCACCTGCGCCGGCCGCTGCGCTGGACCACCATCACCGCCTTCCACCTCCTGGTCTGCCCGGTCATCGCCTGGGCGGCGATCTCGCGCCTTGGCCTCGATCCGGGGCTGGCCGCCGGGATCGTGATTTTTGCCACCGGCTGCGCCGCCACGTCAGGCGCCGCCTTTGCCCGCATGGTGGGACTGGACCCGGAACTCACGCTAATCGCCACCATCGCCACCACGCTGCTCGTGCCGCTGACTGCGCCGCCGATGGCCTATGCGCTGATCGGCGCGGACCTCGCCATCGGGGTGCCGGAGTTCATGGCCAGGCTGGCCCTGGTCGTGGGCCTGCCCCTTTGCCTCTCGATCGTTATCCGCCGTCTCGCGGGTCCGGGCCGCCTGCTTCCGCTCGGACCCGCGATCGATGGGGTGATGGTCTGGCTGGTGGTGTTCTACGGGTTCGCGGTGATGGACGGCCTGATGCCGCGCCTAGTCGCCGACCCGGCCTGGGTGGCCCATGCGACGCTGGCCGCCTTCGTCACCGATTTCGGCTTGAATGTCGTGACCGCCCTGGCGTTCGCCGGGATGGGCCGGCGTGCCGCCGCGTCGGCTGGGCTGATGAGCGGCAACCGCAACATGGCGCTGTATCTCGCCGTGCTGCCCGCCGCCGCCGATCCACGCATCGCGCTGTTCTTCGCGCTATGCCAGTTCCCGCTGTTCCTCAGCCCGTTCCTGCTACGCGGCTTGTACCGCAGGCTGCTCCGGAGTTGACACCGGTCGGACGCCCAGCAGGTGCGCGATGGAGTAGAACAGGTCTGCCCGGTTCAACGTGTAGAAATGGAACTCGTCGATGCCGTTGGCCTGCAACAGCCGCACCTGTTCGGCGGCAACCACGGTCGCCACCATCCGCCGCGTCTCGGCATCCTGCTCCAGCCCGTCGAACATCCGGGCAAGCCATTCTGGAACATTGATGCCGGACATTGCCGAGAACCGCGCGACCTGGGCGAAATTCGCCACCGGCATAATGCCCGGAACGATCGGCGCCGTGATGCCGGCCGCCAGGCAGCGATCGAGAAAGCGCAGGTAGGTGCCGGTCTCGAAGAAGTAGTTGGTGATGGCGCGCGTGGCCCCGGCGTCGAGCTTGCGTTTGAGCGAGTCGAGGTCG
>JANXXW010000350.1 GCA_025350425.1 Rhodospirillales bacterium | reverse complement strand
GTAGCCCGGCGGCGTGCCATGCAGGCCGGGGCGCAGGTAGACGATCTGGAACCGCTCCCCCAACGCGGCGAACATCTCCGCGAGCAGGTCGAGCGGCAGGAAGTTGACGGGCGCACCCTCCCATTCCGGCGTGAACTTATTGTGGATGACCAGCAACTCGCGCCCGGTGCGGAACAGGCCGCCCTGGTAGTGGCGGCGATAGTCGAGGAACACTTCGAACCCGGTGCGGACCGTAGCGTGGTCGTCGCGCGTGGGCATCCAGCCCGGCCGCTGCGCCGGATGCACGAAGCGGCGTGCCTGGCGCACCTCCTCGATCTGCTCGTGCGGGAGGAAGAAGTAGAATGGCCGCATACCAGCGTAGGTGCGTATCCTCCGCCCGCGCATCAGGCCTGCGAGGTGCAGCCAATAGATGAACGGCACGAACGAATTGATTTCCGCTCCGAACTCACCTTCGAACCCGAGAACGGCGGGAAGATCGGCAATTAGCCGAAAGGGCGTCAATGCACCGACCTCGACGGGCTGCGTTGATCGGCGCGGCTCGGGACCGGGCGGCCATGCGCGCTGACGATGCGGGTGACAGGGATGCTCATTCCGCCGCCACCGCATGGGCCTGCGTTGCGCGACCGCGCCGGCGCGTCACCTCGCCGAGGCTGCGGTCCAGCGCGCCTTGGGCACGTTCCAGCGTCCGTACGATCCGCAGGCCCTGCTCCCCCGGGCTCCGGCATGTTTCCTCGCCCTGGATCACGCGGCGGAAATGCTCGACGGCCTCCGCCAGCGGCTCGCGGGTGCAGAGCCGTGGGGAGGACATTTCTCCGACGCGGTAGCCGGGCACGATGACCTCGCGCCGGTTCTGCGGCTGCACGGTGATCCCCGCTTCGTAGGTCTTGAGCGCCTCATGGCGGTTGAGGTCGTCCCACGCCGCCATCCCTGCACTGCCGCCGACCGCGATGCGGCGCTGTTTCACCGCAGACATCCTGCTGAGGTTGAGGTGCGCCACCCGCCCCGAGGAATAGTGCAGCGTGACGAAAGCGAGGTCGGGCTCGTCGATGGCGGCCTGGGCCTCGGCCACGATGCGGATACCGGGCGCGATGCGCTGCGCCGCCTCACGCGCTTCCTCGCTTTGGTCTGCCACGCAATGCACGTGGAATCCGGGGTTCTGGTGGAGCACACGGAGCAGGTTGCGATCCCAGTATCCAGCGCCGCATAGCACGACGTTCAACACGGCTTTGCTTTCACACTGCGATTTTCGACAGGGGTCGCGAGATGTGAGACTAGGTCAGAAAGGTTAGTGTCCGATTAACGCGGTGCAGTCCGCCCCTTGCGCCGGCTGCCGAGCGGACACTTATTCCTGCCAAGACGGTTCAAGGTTGTGCGATGCAAGACACCAACACCATCCCGCGCGTTCAGCTCGAGCCTAAGGTCGAGCGGCCCCGGCTGCACAAGGTCATCTTGGTCAATGATGACTTCACGCCGCGCGAGTTCGTGATCACCGTGCTCAAGGGTGAGTTCCGGTTGTCCGAGGAGCAGGCGCGGCGGGTGATGATGACGGCGCACCAGCGCGGCGTGTGCGTGGTTGCGGTGTTCACCCAGGAAGTGGCTGAGACAAAGGCGACCAACGCGTCCGACGCCGCGCGCAAGAAAGGCTTCCCGCTGCTATTCACGACCGAGCCCGAGGAGTAGGCGCGAGCCTGCGCGCCATGTGTTCGCGCGGGCGATCCGCGCCGCCGATGATGAAATTCGGTGTCCGCATACAGCCGAGTTTAGCCCCGCCGGGTTAACCAATTGTTGCGGACGCGATGGCGTCGAGTGCCGTGGCCTGCCGCAGCGAGGCGTCGATGCCGTGGCGCATCGGGCCTCCGGTCTCGATCGCGCTGGTGAAGTCCAGCACCATCGGCTGATAGGGGTCGATCCGTGGAAATTCGGTGCGTTCCCCGCCCAGCCAGAGGCTTGCGACGCGGTTCCTGGTGGAGAACGGCCAGTCGAGGAACAGCCGCTCGCGGCTGCCGATGACCTGGAGTTCCTGGTGACGCACGCTGTCGAACGAGCAGGTGAACTGGGCCGCGATGCCGTCGCCGAAATCGAGTTGGGCCGTGGTTTCGAGGTCAATGTCGCCGCGACGGTTGCGTGACGCGCAGGCCCCGGCCGGCTCCCGCCCCAGCAGCGTCCTGAACGCGCTCACGCAGTAGGTGCCGAGATCGAGCAGGGCGCCGCCTCCGTGGCTCGCGTGCCAGCGGAAATCGTCCGGGTTGACGATGCTGGCGCCGAAGCTCGCCTGGACGGCGATGACGCGGCCCAGCGCGCCGCCGGCGATCAGGTCGTGCGCACGTTCTATCTGTGGATGGTGGATATGGCAGAACGCCTCCATGACACGGGCGGCGCCGTGCTCGGCATCCCGCATGAGCGCCACCTCGGCGGCGTTCAGGGCCAGCGGCTTCTCGCACAGCACGGGTTTGCCGGCCGCCAGCGCGCGGAGGGTCCAGGGCAGATGCGCGTCGTTGGCGAGCGCTATGTAGACGGCGTCGATGCCGGGGTCCGCCAGCAGCAGTTCGTAGCTGGCATGGGCACGGGCAAAGCCGCATTCGGCGGCGTAGGCCTCGGCCCGCGCCGGGTCCCGAGCGGCGACGGCGGCGAGGGTGTGGCCGGGCAGGCCGG
>JANXXW010000365.1 GCA_025350425.1 Rhodospirillales bacterium | reverse complement strand
CGGCACCTACCGCCGCATCGGCCTACACGTTTCGCTTACCGCGCCCTGGACGGTGCTGGTTCAGTTGCTTCAGCTTCTGGAGCAGGCCTCGCCTCGGATGCTGGTAGACGATCTGCAACTGCACGGCGCCCGCATGGTCGCAGCCCCGGCCGATCCGCCGTTGGAGGCTGACTTCACGGTGTTCGCCTTCCGCGCGGGTGCCGCCACACCCCAGGCCGCCGCTCCATGAACCGGGCGGCGCTACTGGCCTGCACCGGCGTGGCAGCCGTTCTTGTGGCAACCCTTATTGTCGAATATCAGGCGACACGACCGGAGGACGACAATCTGCCCTTAGTTCCCAACCGTTCCACGTCAGCAATTCCGGCGCGCATCAACGCGATCTCTGGCACGGACATGCACGAGGAAGTGGATACGATCCTGGCCCGCCCCGTATTCGCCGCAAGCCGCCGCCCGCCGCCCCGTGGGTCCGCGAGCGTGTCTGGACCGACCGCCCTGCCCCGTCTGACCGCCGTGCTGGTCAGCGGACGCGGTAAAACGGTGATCTTCGCCGGCGGGCCGAACGGCAAGCCCGTCTCGCTTGGCGAAGGCGGCAGCATCGGCGCCTATGTCGTGCAATCCATTGGCGTGGGACAGGCGACCATCGCCGGCCCCGACGGCGTCCACGTGCTGCGTCCCATGTTCGACGGCACGGCCGCCGGCGCGACACCAAACTCGCCAGTGGCCGCCCGCCCATCGATCCTCGACTTGCTGCGCCAGAGCACGCCGGCACTCGGCGGGTTGGGCTTGCCGCGGCCCACGACACCCGGCCCGGAGGCCGCCCCACGATGAACCGCGCAATCGTTGTTATGCTGCTGACGGGTTGCCTCGGCGCGTGCGCGGAGTCCCGGCCGGTGCTGGAGGCGCTGCCTCCCGTGGTCGGCAATGCGGGCGTCGCGGCAGCGCGCGTGAACGGCGATATCGGCAGCACCGAGCGCACGCCCGCGCCGCAGATCGTCTATGGCCAGCCCCTGCCCCTGCAACTGGCGCCGTCCGGCCGAACCGGCCAGGGTGGCGACGTTTCGCTCGATTTCGCCGACACCGACATTCGCGAAGTCGTGGCACAGATCCTCGGCACGCAGCTTCGGCTGAACTACACCATCGATCCCGGCGTGAAAGGCACCGCGACGCTGCATACGGCGACGCCCGTCTCGCAGTCGCAACTCCTGCCGATCCTCCAGACGCTGCTGGCGCAGAGCGGCGCCGCGCTTTCGCAGTCGGACGGTTTGTATCGTGTCACCGCCGTTGCCGCCGCCGCTGGCGGCCAGGGTGCCGCCGGACCGGTGACCACCGCCTCCGCGTTGGCGGGGAGCGATGCAGTGTCGGGCAGCGCCGTGATCCCGTTGCGCTTCGCCGGCGCCGACGACCTCGCGCGGGTGCTACAGCCGTTCGTCGCCAATGGCGCGCGGATCACGCCTGACGCGTCCCGCAACGCGCTGCTGATCACCGGCGATCCCGGCGTGCGCGCGACGCTGGTGAGCTTGGTCCAGGCGTTCGACATCGACATCCTGGCCGGCCAATCCTACGCACTGCTGCCCGCCACGGCCGGGGATGCCAAGGACTTCGCCTCCGCCCTGCAGGACGCCTTCCGGGCGCAAGGCGGCGGGGCGCTCGCCGGGCAGGTGCGGATCGTGCCGATGGCGCGCATCAACGCCGTGCTCGTAGTTTCAAGCCAGCCCCGCTACATCGACGACGCACGGCGGGTCTATGCGCTGGTCGATCGTAACCGGCGCGAGACGATACGCAGCTGGCATGTCTACTACCTCCAGAACAGCCATTCCAACGACGCTGCCTACGTGTTGCAGCAGGCGTTCACGCCCAACTCCGTGACGGCACAACCCACCAATGCCGGCCAACTGGCGCCAGGCGGCGGCTCGCAGACCACGAGTAGCGGCGGACGCGGCAGCAGCCTGGGCGGCGGCGGCATCAGTGGGGGCGCCGGTGGAGGCGCCAGTGGAGGCCCCGGTGCCGGTTCGCCGTCCTCAGGCGGTGGCTTCCCGAGCATGTCGGGCGGCAGCGGGGCTGGACAGGGCGGTATGGGTCAGGGAGGCGCGCCCCTGGGCGGACCCGGCGGCGGCGGCGGCGGGCAAACCGGCGGCGCGACAGCGGGCCAGCCCAGCGCGCCGTCGGCCAACCCGTTGCTCGGCGGGCTCGATCCGTCGGGCGGCGGCGGGACCGACACCAACACCATACGGATCATCCCCAACCCGCAGAACAACGCGATTCTGGTTTACTCGACGCAGCGCGAGCAAGAAACGGTCGAGGCGATGCTGCGGAAGATGGACATATTGCCGCTCCAGGTCCGCATCGATGCCACCATTGCCGAGGTGACGTTGAACGACGAGCTGAAATACGGCACCCAGTTCTTCTTCAAGTCGGGCGGCATCAATGGCGTGCTCAGCGCCGGACCGAGCGGTTCGATCCTCACCGGTCTTACCTCGGCGGCACTCGGCAGCACTCCGCTCGGCTTCGTCATTGGCGGCACCGGCCTCGGCGGCGCGCCGCTTGCCATTTCCGCGTTGCAGGCCGTGACCACGGTGAACGTGCTGTCCTCGCCCGAAATCCTGGTGCTCGACAACCAGCCTGCCCGGCTCCAGGTCGGCAGCCTGGTGCCTTACCTCACCAGCAGCTCGCAGAGTTCGCTGGTAGCCAACGCCACCATCGTCAACCAGGTCAACTATCAGCCCACCGGCGTCATCATGCAGGTGACACCACGCGTGAACAGCGGTGGATTGGTGACGCTCGACATCTACCAAGAGGTGAGCGACGTCGATAACACCACTCCCAAAGCGTCCGGCATCGATAGCCCGACCTTCCTGGAGCGCAACGTTAGCTCGCGCATCGTGATCCAGGACGGGCAGACAATCGGGCTCGCGGGACTGATCCGTGACAGCTCCTCGCGGGGGAACAGCGGCATACCCTGGCTGAAAGACATCCCAATTCTAGGGTTCCTCGCGGGCACGCAGTCCAATTTTCACGCGCGCACCGAGTTGCTGGTGCTGATCACGCCGCACGTGGTTCACGATCAGCGCGACGCGCGGGCACTGACCGAGGACCTTCGCGACCAACTCGTCAACGCGGCAGGCGTGCCGTTCCAGGCGGAGACCGTGCGGACCACCGGACGGACCGACCCGAACCGGGCGGTCCGGCGAGCGCTGCGGCTGGAGCGATGAACGCTGCCACAGCGCGGGAACGCGGTTTCGCACTGCTGATCGTGCTGTGGACCGTGGTGCTGCTGGCGCTTTTGGTGACGCAGCTTACCGCCTCAGGCCGGGCCGAGGCGCAACTGGCGTTCAACCTGCGCGCGGCCGCCGTAGCCGAGGCCGCCGCCGACGGGGCGCTGTCCGAGGGGGTGTTTCACGCGCTCGACAGTTCCGAACGGCATTGGCGGGCGGATGGCGTGGCGCATGTTGTGCGGCTGCCCTCGGCCGTGGTGGAAGTACGCATCGACAACGAGGCCGGCAAGATCAACATCAACTCGGCCTCTCCGGAACTACTGGCCGCCCTGCTCCGTGCGGTCGATACGGATACCGGCACATCGACCACCCTGTCCGCCGCCATAGTCGATTGGCGTTTCGTGGATGCTCAACGCGGCGGCGGGGCCAAAACGGCCGCCTATCGCAACGCGGGCCGCAATTACGGGCCGCCGAGCGCACCCTTTCGCAGTGTCCAGGAACTCGGCCTCGTGATCGGCATGACCCCGCCGTTGCTGGCCCGTCTATCTCCGCACCTGACCGTCTATCACGACGGCGAACCCGATTATTCCGTCGCCGATCCCGTGGTGCGCCAGGCTCTGCGGACGGCGACCGGCACCGATCCAGCGCGGCAGCCCTCGGGGGGAAATCCGGAGGAGACCGTGGTCGCCGTCACGGCGCGCGCGGTCGCCAATGGCGGCGGCAGCTTCGTGCGCCGTGCCGTGGTGAGTCTAGGAATGAATAAGCAGGGGGGCAGCCTGTTCCAGACCCTGACCTGGGGGAGCGCCGAGCGTTAGGTGCCTTGCTCCCAGCGATCACTGATTGCAGATTTGCGCAGCCTGGTCCGTCGTTCCCGGCTGGCCGTTCGCACCAAGCGAACACAGGTCGTAATCATGACCGCTTCGCGTCGACGGATTATGGTACAGGTAGGGATGGTTCCAGGGATCGAGCGGCTGTTGCTCACCCTTGACGTAAGGCCCGTTCCAGTTGCCCCCGGCGGTCGGGCGCGAGACCAGCGCCAGCAAGCCCTGTTCCGTCGTGGGATAGCTGCCGATATCAAGTTTGTAGATGTCCAGCACCGATGAAAGGCGCTCGATCGATTGCCGGGCGATCGAGTTTCTGGCACCTCCGAGTTGACGTAACACCGCAGGGGCCACCAGTCCGATGAGGAGGCCCAGAATCGCGATGACCACGAGGATTTCGAGCAGCGTGAAGCCGGCCTCGGCAGCACGTCGCTCGGTACTGGTGGCGGGTTGGTCTTGCATTAATCGAACCTCGCATGGGCCGGAGAGCCGTTGATGGCCGTGCCATATCTGGCCTGTATGGCGCTTGTCGCATCGATCTACCACCTGCCGCCCCGGGTGCTGCCGGCGATCCAGAAGGTCGAGGGCGGCGTTGCAGGCAGCATCAGCCACAATACGGACGGATCGGACGATTTCGGCGTGATGCAGGTCAATTCCCGATGGTTGCCGACCCTAGCGGATTATACCGGGCTGACACGCGATACGGTGCGCGCGCGGTTGATCTCACGACCATGTTTCAACATAGCAGCCGGGGGGGCCATCCTTCGCACCTATCTCGATGAGACACATGGCGATCTGATGCTGGCGATTGGCAACTATCATTCCCACACCAGGGCATTGAACCAGAATTATCAGGCGAAAGTCATGAGTTCGGCAGCGTTCATGTTCGGGACCGCGCCGCAGAGAAGTAGCCAGAGGAAATGAAAAGGCCAGGGGATTTCGCCCCTGGCCCGCCCATTAGCTTCGTTAGCTTAGGCCTTGATGTTACCGCTCAATCCGGTCGGGAAGAACAGGCCGCTGGACGCGTTGGCTGCGCCATAGACGATGTTCAACACCTGCCGGGTGCTACGGCGGAAGGCGAGCCCGTTGCTGTCGTTGGCAACGAAGTTGTAGTCGTTGCCGGGGATCAGGATGGGCTGCTCAGCCGCCCCGAGACCGCCAGCACTCGACAGAGTGCCGCGTAGGGCAGAGATCAGGCCAAACGCCTTACCCGCGCCGAGATCGCCCAGCAACGTCCGGATGGCGCCCGAGTGATAAGCCTCGACCGCGAGGATGCCGGCGGCGGCTTCCAAAAAGTCAGGGTTGCCGATGTAGCGGGCGGCACCGGCATATGCGGTAACGCCGACATCCTCGAAGATCGAGGCCCCGAGCAGGAAGCTGACGTCATCGGCGTAGGGGTTGAAGGTCTGACCTTTTTGGATCAGGCCAGCCGCGACGGCCAGAACGCTAAAGGCGTTGTTCGGACCGACGCCGACATCAATCGTTGGCTCCGCGACAGTGTTGGCGCCGAGCACGGTACGGATGAAGCCGATGTGGGACATCTCATCCACGGCGATACGTTGCGCATACTGCTGAATCGCATCGCTCTTGAACGGCACGGCTATGCCGGGGTTCACTCCACCCTGGTAGCCAGTTCCAGTCCGCATATTCGCAGGCAGACCCTTGCCGGTCGCGGCGTAGAGGTAGAACTCCGCCTCGAGGTATTCGAGGTTCAGGGCGAAGTTGAAAATGTCAGCATCGGGCGGGCCGGCGCCCTGGTTGGCCGCCTGGGCGGATGTGGTGGAGCTCAGCAGGCCCGTGGCGGCCAGGGCGGCTGCTCCGATGCCGAGACCCGCGCGACGCATCATGCGACGGCGGTCGAGTTCCATCGTGGTCCCGAGATAGACATCGGGCTCATTGTCGGTCGAAACTATGTCAGCCATGTGGGGCATCCTGTTGTTTTGCTCTACCCGGCCCTTGATGACACCACGTGATGGCTCACCGGACAGGACGACGGTGAAGATGTCGCGGAGGCAATACTCCGGACATGCTTCTTGGATGCACCACGTCGCGAGAAATAGACGAATGAACTGCGAATGTCCCGACCGCTACAAGGAGTTACCTACCGCACCGCACATTCCGAGACACCATCCGCGCCGATCAGGCGGCCAGCCCGCGCAACAACCCTCCCAAGCGTGAACCGAGATCATTCCAGTTTCGGTCCGCCAGCCAGGACGAAGCAGTCCGGCGGAGATCTTCACGCCGCCTCACATTATCGAGCAGCCCGGCGAGTCCCACCGCCAACTGGTCGGCGGTGAGACCGGCGAAACGGAACACCGCATCCTCAGCCTCGTCGAACAGCGGAAGCGGTGTAACCGCCACCGCCGTTCCGGCCCCAAGGGCACCGCGCAGGGCAGCGCTCGAAGCCTCCTGGGAGGCTTGATACGGCAGCGCCACCACGTCGCATTCGCCCAACAAATCGAGCGAGCGCGGATGCGGGAGGAAGTCGGTGTGCCATTCGATCGGGACGCCCAGGGAGGCCGCGAGAGCGCGGCAGGTGGCAATCTCGTCCGCTGATTCCGGCGTCCCATAGGCGGCGTTGACCAGCCGCAGGCGGGCATTCGGCCAGCGACGGCGCAACATCGCCATTGCCTCGATCAACGCACCGATGCCCTTGCCGGGAAGAAAGAAGCCGTAGCAGCCGATGATCGGCGTGTCCGTCATGAGTAGGCGTCGTGGCGGCGGCGCTGCAACAGGCAGCATCGCGCCATGCGGCAGCAGCATGACGTTGCCGACCAGACCCAGGCCTTTCAGGAGATTGAGGTCGGCCAGCGTATGGACCAGCACCCGCGCGGCGGCATGCAGCGCGATGACCGCCCGCGCGCGTTCAGCCGACCCGATATCCAGCAGGTGACGGGTGTTGTGGAGAGCGACAACGACGATGCGGGGCGCCATCGCGGGCAAGCCCAGCAACTCCGCCAGAGACTTCCAGGCGATCAGCCCTGGCTGATGCTGCACCACGACCACGCGGGGATTCGCGGCGGCGATCGCCGCCGCGATCTGCGGCACGCTCCAACCGGCATGGCCGAGTTCCCAGGTGGGTTGGATCGCCACCGCACCATCGCCTTGCGTGTCGATGGTGCGGTGATCGCAGAGCACGGTGACGTCGAGAGACGGATGGGCGGCAGCCATCGCGGCCACGAGATGGCCCGAATATTCCGCGACCCCGCAGCGTACCTGCCAAGTCGATACCCAGGCGACCCGCGTCCGGCCGGACTTCGCGGCAAGCAGCAGGTCCGCGCCCGCCGCAGTCACGCGCCGCAGCAGCGCCGCACGGTCGGTGAGCGCTGTGACGGCAGCCCGTGCCCGGCGTGCCCGCGCCGCCGACGCGGAACGATCCACGACCTCCGCACGCAGGGCAGCCACGAGATCGTCCTGGTCAGGTTCCACCCAGTGCGAGTGTGCGGCTGAGAGATGACTTTCCGCGCGAGCGAAACTGTAATCCAGCAGCCGCGCGTTGCCGGCGTCGCAGAAATCCATGTGGCCGCCAAACCCCGTGACGATGAGCGGAATCTCGGCTGCCATCGCCTCGGCGGCCGGGATGTTGAACCCCTCGCCGCGCGTCGGCAGCACGATGGCATCGGCGTGGCGATAGAGATCGAGCATTTCCGCGTCGGGAAGGTCGCGGTCAACCAGCACGATTTCGCCCAGATCAGCCCGTTCCGCCCGGAGCCGCGCCAACTGCTCCGCAACGGAGTTGTGCGGGTTTGGAAACACCTTGATGACCAGCCGCACAGGGTCGGTGGACCGGAATGCAGCGGCGAAGGCGGCGACCAGCACATCGATGCCCTTGCGCGGGAAGCCCGAGGACACGTGGAGGAAGGTGAACACGGCGCCAGGCAAGGCCGCCTCGCGTTCATCGCGCAGCCGCTCGAAGGCGGAGAGGTCAGGGGTATAGCCGATAACGCGGACCGGCACGGACAGGCCCGAATCGATCAAGGCCTTGGCCACAAAAGCCGACGCTGCGAGTACGCCGTCGAAGTCGCGGCTCAGCACTCCGATCGTGTCCGACGGCACGACCGTCTCTTCCCAGAAGAACAACGCGGCGCAGACGTCGCCACGATCCGTGGGCAGATAAACCGGATAATGCTGACTGATCACCAACTCCGGCCCGGTGTCGGGCTTGCCGCGTGCGGCCAGCCGGCCGATTGCGGTGCGCGCTCCCGCCGGCACGCCGGACAGGTCATCCGTGGGCTGCCCCTCGACGGCTATCAATCGCACACCACCCGGCCGCGCCCATTCCAGGGCCTCGGCCAGATTGCGGTTGATGGAGGCGAGGCTGTAGCTGCCGTTGACGTGGCCGGCGACGGTGAACCGCATGTTGGCGCGCAAGCGGTCCCGGATGCCAGGCTCCTCCGGCGGCATCGCTCCGGCGGCGGCGAGCGCACTCAGCAACGGGCGCATCTGCCGATCTGACGCGAACCGGTCCAGCGATGCCGACTGCCGCACGGCGAGAAACTCGCAGCGTTTGGGGTCACGCGCCAGTTCGAGCATCCGCGCCGCGACAGCCTGGGGATCGGTGTCGCCGATCAGCTCGGCAGCCCCGGCCAGGGTGTAGGGGATCGCGCCGCTCGGCCGTGCCAGCACCGGAATGCCGTAGGCCATGGCCTCCACCAGAGGCACGCCGAACCCTTCGTGCCGGCTCAGCGACAAATAGAGGTCGGCCGCGGAATACCACTCGTGCAATTCCGCGTCCGACACCAGCCCGGTCAGTGTCACATGCGCCTCGAGCCCGTTCGTCTGGATGCTTGAAGTCAGCGTTTCAAAGTATGGGTCGTCCGGGCCGCCATGGCGTCCGACCATCACGAGACGCGAGGGGCCGGAATACGCGCGATGGAACAGCGCAAAGGCCGCGAGCAGGTCGGCTTGTCCCTTAGAGGAACCCACCCGCCCCACGAACAGGACGGTGAACGCGTCGAGCCGCCGCAGCGCCGATTTCCGGGCGGCCTTGGCGTGCAGTTCGTCGATGTCGAACAGCAGGGTGCAGGCGCGCGCGCCCTCGGCACCCAGCCGCCGCAGTTCGAACGTGTTGTATTCGCTGTCGGCCAACGTCGCGGCCACGGTGGGAAGAAGTTCCGCGAGTTGGCGCCGGCCAAGCTCGGCGTAGCGCTTCAGTTCAGCGCCATCCAGCAGCTCGGGCGGCGTGATGTTGTGGTAGATCAGCACCTTGGGCGAGGGCAACGCCAGCACCTCCGGAAACGCGTCGTAGCCCATGGAATGGCGCAGGATGAGCACGTAGTCGCTGCTGGCCGGCAAGGCATCCAGCGGCTTGAGGTCGCCGGCCAGCAGCGGGTCGACATGCTCGACGAAGATGTCGCTTTCGTAGCCCTGGCCACGCAGCAGCCGGCGCGTAAGCAGCATCGCGTTGGTGATGGCGTCGCCGACGGCGGAGCCGGAGTGGAACTGATGCACCGCGCGGCGCAGGCCGGGATGGGCAACGGCCCTGCTCGATACGCCGCCACGGGAATCTGCCTCGGGCGCAAGCGGGCTCTCCGGCATGATCGGATCGCCTTGCTCGCTCCGTCGCCGGGCCAGTGCCACGGCGCGGCGCAGCGGAGCGGTGACCCGCCATGAGGTGCTCCCCCGCATCGCCCCATTCCAGGCCTCGGCGATATCCAGCCGGTGCTGCAAATGGGCAAGCTCAGCGGCCTGGGCCCGCTCCGCCGCATGGGCGGCGCGAGCCTGCGCCCGCGCCCGCATCACCGCTTCTCCCATGGCTGCCGCCACCTCTCGGGTCCGGGCCTCGGCACGCGCCACCAACGCCGCCGCCTCGCCTGCGCGTATTTCCGCGGTCGCCATGCGGCGCGCGCCCTCCACGTCGGCCACGCGGATGAAGTCGTCGAACACATTGGGCGGCGTGGCGAAGCAAGGTTCGAGCGCGTCCAAATGTTCCAGGGCAACGTAGAAGCGGTTCAATCCGTCGAAATAGACGAACCGATAGCCGGCTGCGAGCAGGCCAGGTTCCCACGCCGCGTGCGTCTGTTCGGACGACATCGGAGCGGTTGCCTCGATGAGAACAATCCAGGGCCGGAATCGCTTGAAATCGGCCCCGGCGAGAACGTCTGCCTCCGCGCCCTCAACATCTATCTTGAGGAAGTGAATGGCTCCTACCGCCTCGGGGACATGCTCAGCGCAGATATCCGCCAGCGTGGTCACCTCGACCGTGATCTGTTCGGCGGCGTAGCCGGCCCG